>CANQWJ010000006.1 GCA_947627525.1 uncultured Bacilli bacterium | reverse complement strand
GATGTTTTAACATTTCATTACTATCAGGTTCACTAGCAACCTTTAAACAAACACGGAACTTCGTATTTGACCAAATTTGATCATTGACAACACCACTTGGTTTTTGTGTTGCCAAAATTAAGTGAACTCCTAAACTACGTCCAATACGCGCGATACTGATCAAGTTATCCATAAAATCTGGTTGTTGCGCTTTTAATTCAGCAAACTCATCACATATTATAAACAAATGTGGAATTGGTTCTTTTAGTCTACCATCTTTAAAATGTCTCTGATATTTATAGATGTCCATAGTACTTTCACCTAATGCATCGCGAGCATCATTGAACACTTTTTGACGACGTTTAACTTCACTATCAATACTTACTAAAGTTCGATCCATCTCAGCTTTATCAAGGTTTGTTATAGTACCTGCCAAATGTGGAAGAGTTACTCCTGTCAACTTGTTTTCAAAAGCAAGGGCAAGTCCACCACCCTTATAGTCAATCAAAATGAAAGCAACATCATTAGGACTATAATTAATACACATTGATAAAATATAGGTAATGATAAATTCAGATTTACCAGAACCAGTAGTACCCGCAATAAGTCCGTGTGGCCCATGATACTTCTCATGTAAATCCAAATACATCAATTCTTGTTTAGCATTAACACCAATTTCCGCTTTTAAAGACGTCGTTGCATCATTATTATTCCAACGATTCAAAATATTTAATTGTTCAACTTTACCAACTTTTTCCATTTCTAAGAAACTTATGGAATTAGGAAGAGATCCTACTTTTTCCTCAAACTCAATTGGCAAATTAGAAACAATTCTACTAATATCCATATAATTAATATTTGAACAAACTTCAGCAGTAAATTGAATATATTCTTGACTATCAAAATTACTCTTCAATAAACCAGATTTTGAATTTTCAGAAACATCAATATAATTGTTACACTTACTTGGTAACTTGCTCAAACTTTGAGCAACGATTATCATACTAAAACCTAAATTATTATCAGTTTCAGCAATATTATTAACAAATTCATATTCTTTAACACGATCATAATCATCAACAATGATCAAATATTGAGGACGATATACTTTTGTTTTACCATCGTTTTGTTCTGCTGCTCTTTTCTTAAACTCTTCTCCTAAAAAATTAGCAATCTTATTAGCACTTTCCTTAGTTGAAGAAAAGAAACGAAACTTTCTTTCATTATCAAAACAATGATTAGTATACTTTAAATATTCCCAATTAGAGCTATTACTTTCATTAGTAAAAACAACTATTTTTAAATCTTCATAACTATAAAACGTCAAGAATTGAATTAAAATACCATTTAAAAAATCAATATTCTTACTTTTATTATCGCCCATTACTGCTGTTAATTTTCCTTCATGGAATGAATATCCAACGGGTGCATCATGTATGTATTTATATTGAGCAATAACATTATCAACTTTTTCTCTCAAATCATCAACATCGATTTGAAATTCTTCATGTGAATAATCAATTTCCACATCTAACTTAACATCACCTAATCCAAGACGTGCTACTAACAAATCACTTTGATCAAGTCTTTTATTCCAGAAACTCATATTTTTAGTCTTAATAATATTTAAACATTCTGGAACAGTTATTAAGTTTTCTTCTAAAATCTCTTTTTGATTCTTAACTTCAACAGCTAATTCCCTTGCTTTTTGATCAATATAAGCGGAATATTTAGTATGTACCTCTTCTTCTCTTTGTTTACGTTGTTTATCGTTAAAAACTTTTAAAAGAATTGGCCAAAGTAACATTGATAACAACATTATTAAACCCGTTGCAATTGTTGACCAAGAATCGCGCATTGTCGTTGTTCCATTATTAATTTTATCAAAAGTATTTACTAAAGTAATAATAGAAGTAGCACCCATTGTCAACATTGGTCCAACTGTCAAAATAATTGGTGTTTCTTCTTTCTTACCTAGACTAGGTGGTTTAGTCAAATCAAACTTTTTAGTCGTAAAACTACGACGCAACATTGGTGACTTTGAAAAGTAATCATTTTTTGAATACAAGTCAGCATCTTTAATAGATATTTCTTTTGGAACTTCATCATCGGGTATAGTATAAACTTCTAATCCTGACTCTGGCTTAATCTTTATCTTTTTTCCAGGATTGTTTAAGAGTAACACATTATTTAAAAAGATCAACTTCAAACCATAGATATTTACTTGATCCCCTTCTTTTAAAGTAGCATTCAAACCAACATTTTTATTATTTACATAGCAAATAGCTTTATTAGTTTCTAATAATAATTGTCCACCATTATTATGAACTTTTATTTGGGTGTCTGTTAATAAAGGGCAAGGATAAAATAAATTGGATTCCGTTGTACAACCAATCATTAAATTAATATTAGTATTAAATGAATACGGACTTATTTCACTACTACTATAATTAGATACATATATCAAATAATTGACAGCATTCCTATTTAAAACATAAAAATTGTTATCCATAAGTGGAAGTTCATCACTAAAACTATCACCGTTTATAACATCAACGTCAGATGTAGAGTATAACACCCATTGTCCATCTTTTGCTTCAACATTGATTAATTTAATTTCTTCTTCAGGATTATCATCAAAACTAAAACTACCAGTTACTTCTTGTGGTAGTGAAAAACAAACTAATTTCTCCTTTAAAAACAAATATATATTCATAGCACACCCACTTATCCTATTTTACATTAATTAGTATAACATAAGATTTTATAAATTGGTATATAAAAGAAATAAAAAAGACTGAAAATAATCAGTCTAATTTTTATAAATACCATGAATCTTTTGTAAATCACTTTCTGATAATTCTTCTAGTTTCCATTCTGATTTACTATCATCACGATTTAAATTAAAAGTAATAGTATATGTTATTCTATCTTTAAAATTCATCAATTGATCTAATTTGTAATTAATAAAAGCAACAGTATCTAAAACATCATCAACATAGAACTCATCTTTATGCTCCTCCGCATATATATAAGAATTATTCAATGATGTATTAAAATCATAAACTTCAATTTCAGCATCAACAGTCGCTCTATTGCCATCGATTTTTTCTTCTTTAATCTTATATTTTATGTTCTTATATTGGTCCAACATAATTTTCTTATATCTTTCTTTTTGTTCTTCAGTCAAACTATTTTCTTCAATTAAACTGACATCAAATTGATCTGTTACTTCTTTATCATTAGTCTGATACTTATTTAGAAAGGCTTCAACTTTTTTCGTTGGTGTCTCCATACCATTATTACATCCTACTAATAGAAATAAAATAGCGATAATAAATACTAATCGTTTTTTCATATTTTTCCTCCTCAATTAGTATTATTATCACTATTATTTTTTTTATTCATTTTTTAAAAAAGAAAAAGTATTTTTTATATTAGCAAATTCTTCACTACAATCTTTATCACCTGTTGATTCCATTGATACATTATATAAAATATTTTTATAATATGATATCCAAATTGCTCCTTTTTCAGCTTTCTGATAGGCCCAATCATTACCATTTATTTCTTGAACTTGTCCAAAATCTTTTGTTTCTACACCGACCATGGGCTGTGAAAAGACTTTAATACGACAACTTTTATCTTTGCTTTCAAAAGTATTTTCATCTAATCTATCATATTTTTCAAGTCTAAAGGAAAAGTAATCAATACTATATTCCTCCCCTTTAACTGTACCTTTTACTGTTAAAACAATACCTGAAACAATTAAAATAATAGAACAAATAACTAATATGACAGCATCCACTCTTTTACTTTTTTCTTTAACACTTTTTTTATTCTTTTCTTTTTTCTTCATAAACATCACTCAATATTAAAATACCACAAAAAAAATAAAATTTAATTATTTTTTTAAATTTTATTCATTACTTTACACATTTATCTGTTGACTTAAATAATTAAAATGATCATAATGACTATTTTGATTAATCCAATAAATGTTTTGATATTTGTTATTTTTCTTTTTAGAATCGCTTTCAAAACACATTGAAACGATATCATCACTCTTTACAATAGAATCAATAACAACAGATTGTTCAATATCACTTTTAGCGATGTCAAAAAGAAAATCGATATTTGTATTTGAATTATTATTAGTAGTAACATATTCAGAAACTAAGTTTTCAATATTTTTAATTCCCATCTTTTCAAAATCTAAATTTTGTAAATTGATGGCTTTAGCGCGAAAAGATCTATTTTTACCAATCAAAGATAATTTACGATTAGATCTTTTACGATAATAAATGGCTTTATTTTTTCTTCCAAAATTATGAATAAAAGTTCTAACAAGTGAAATCATAAAATATCTAATTTTAAAATTTTTATTAATATTATCTAGGAAACAATCATATACTCTAATATTTTTCATACCATATTCCCCTTTTCAGTTGTGCTATTATATCAAAAAAGCAAAAAATTGTCAATTATAAGAAGAATGTGTTAAAATAGTCATATAAATATTTTGAAGGAGTGATACCAATGGAAAAGAAAAACATTTTAACCGGAATAAGACCAACCGGTAGATTACATTTAGGTCATTATTTTGGAGCAACAAGAAATTGGGTAAAACTTCAAGATGAATATAATACCTACATTGAGATAGCAGATGTTCAAGCATTGACAGACAATTTTGACAATCCTGAAAAGGTTAGAAAAAGTGTTAGAGATTTAGCAATCGATTTACTAGCAGTCGGAATTGATCCTGAAAAGTCTACGCTCTTTATTCAATCAATGATTCCCGAAATCGCAGAATTAACTATTTTTTATTCGAATCTTGTAACGATTGCCCGTCTTGAAAGAAACCCAACTGTAAAGACAGAAATTCAACAAAAGAAGGAACTTTTTGGTGATAAGGGTGAAGGAATAACTTATGGTTTTTTAGGATATCCTGTCAGTCAAGCCGCTGATATAACAGCTTTTGATGGTGAATTAGTTCCGGTTGGAGAAGATCAATTACCACTAATTGAACAATGTCGTGAAATTGTTCGTAAGTTTAATAATATATATGGTGAAACATTAAAAGAACCTGATGCTTATCTTTCTGAAAATAAACGTATTAAAGGACTTGATGGGAATGATAAAATGGGTAAGAGTTTAGGAAATGCCATTTATCTATGCGATGATGAAGAGACGATTAGAAAAAAAATTATGGGTGCTGTAACAGATCCTAATAAAATTAAAAAAGATGATCCGGCTAACCCTGATGTATGTATGGTTTACTACTATCATAAATTAATTAAAAATGATAATATTGAAACCGTATGTAAGGAATGTAAAAAAGGTGCTAGAGGTTGTGTTCAATGTAAAAAAGAATTGATTGAAAAGATGCAAGAATTTTTGAGACCTGTCAGCGAACGAATTAAATATTATGAAGATAATCCGGAACTTGTGGATAAAATCTTAATTGAAGGTACTAGTCGTGCTAAAAAGACAGCTGAAGAAACGATGAAAAAAGTAAGAAAAGCTATTAATATTGATTATTTTGAAGAAAAATAAAAAAGGTAAAGTTAGAAGTTACTTAACTTTATCTTTTTGTTTGTCATAAATACGATATAACTCTTGAACACGATTCTCTAAAAAATAGTAATGAACGAGATATGGAAATAATAGTAAGATAAAAATTACTAGTAATACTACTAAAAGAATATTATCAATGAAGAAAGTAGTGATCAAAAGTGTCAAGGTAATTAAAGCGACAAGAATGGTAACGAGAAGATGAACTAAGCGCTCATGTTGAAAAAAACGGATATGATTTAATAAGTCATCTAAATCCACTTTTTTATTTTCACATTGGACAATATAATTATCAATCATTTTTTTCACTTGACATCCCCCACTTCTTCAATTGGTAATAAGCTTAAAGCGACTTTTTGTTTTTCTAAGTCAACATCTAAGACATAACAATCAACAATATCTCCAACACTAACGATTTCACTTGGGTGTTTGATATAACGTTTAGTCAATTTAGATATATGGGCAAGACCATCATTATGAACACCAATATCAATAAAGACACCAAAGTCAACAACATTGCGCACAGTTCCTTGTAACTTATCACCAACATGTAATTGTTCAATATGTAAAACATCACTCTTCAATAAAGGTTTAGGCATACTATCTCTAGGATCACGATTAGGTTTACATAAATCGGCCACAATGTCCTGTAAAGTATATTTATCGATTCCTAATTCACTACTTGCCTTAACGACATCAAAATTCTTTAACTTATCTTGTAATTCTTGACTACCAATCATCTTTTTATCACAATTGATGCTCTTTAATAATTCTTCGGCTTTTTCATAACTTTCAGGATGGATTGACGTTTTATCAAGCGGATTAACACCGTCTATAATGCGCATGAAACCGATTGCTTGTTCAAATACTTTATCGGTTACACCCTTAACTTTTTTTAATTCCATTCGCGAATTAAACTTTCCTTGCTTTTCACGGGTATCAATGATTGCTTCAATGGCTTTTTTATTCATACCAGAGACGTAATTCAATAAAGAAGGCGATGCCGTATTGATATTAACACCAACTTGATTGACAACTTTAGTTACGACGAAATCAAGGGAATCATCCAACTTTTTAGGTGTAACATCATGTTGATATAAACCAACACCAATACTTTTAGGATCAATTTTAACAAGTTCACTCAAAGCATCTTGCAAGCGTCTTCCAATGGAAATGGCACTACGCTTTTCAACTGTTAAATCAGGAAACTCTGATATGGCTAATTTGGATGCGGAATAAACTGATGCCCCAGCTTCATTAACGATAATGTATTCAACTTTTCTTGGACAGTCTTTTATGACGTCAATGACAAATGCTTCACTTTCGCGTGACGCTGTTCCATTACCTATCGCAATTATATCAACATTATATTTATTTATTAAATCGAGCATTATCTTTTTACTCTCTTCAATCTTACAATGGGGTTCCGTTGGATAAATAACCGCTATTTCTAAAGGCTTTCCTGTAGGATCTAAAACAGCTAGTTTACAACCTGTTCGAAAAGCGGGGTCATATCCTAAAACAACCTTCTCTTTAATTGGTGGTGTGAGAAGAAGATTTTCAACATTTTTAGAAAAGTTCTCTATGGCAGCATCTTCCCCTACTAATTTCAAATCACTTCTAATTTCTCTTTCCACACTAGGAAAAATTAATCTCTTAAAACTATCATCAATAGCTTCTTTAACTAATGACTCCTCACTAGTTCCATTCTTCTTAATATTTTTTCGATATAAATAATTTAAAATGTACTCCGTATTAACATCAATTCCAACTGTTAAAACATCCTCTTTTTCGCCACGATTTAAAGCTAAAATGCGATGTGGTTTAATTTTAGAAATGGCTTCACTATAATCGTAATACATCTCATAAACACGATTTGGATCTTTTTCCTTACCATTTTTCTTTAGCTTTGAATAAATATTTCCAAACTTAGTAATATTTTCACGAATATATTTACGAAATTCGGCATTATCACTAATTATTTCAGCAATGATGTATTTTGCTCCTTCTAAAGCTTCATCAATTGTTTTTACTTTGTCATTTAAATATTTCTTAGCTTCATTTTTAACATCAATATTTTTAAATTCTAAAATACTTTTCGCAAGAGGTTCTAATCCTTTCGCAATAGCTTCCGTTGCCTTAGTTTTCTTCTTCTCTTTATATGGACGATATAAGTCTTCAACTTCAACCAATTTAGTACAAGCAAGAATCTCATTCTTCAATTCATCAGTCAACATTTTCTTTTCATCGATGAGACGAATTACATCTTCTTTTCTCTTTAACAAATTAACTTCATATTCATACACTTCATTAATACTACGAATTACTTCTTCATCTAAAGCTCCTGTTGCTTCTTTTCGATATCTAGCAATAAAAGGAATAGTATTACCTTCCTCTAGTAACTTTAAAACAACTTCTACTTGTTTAGGTCTAATATTTAAACTATTACTTATCCCATTAATTATAACTTCATTCATTATGTCATCCTCCAATTACATATCAATTTTATCATAAAGAAAAAAAGAATGACAATATTTTGCCAATCTTAAGTTTCTAAATGAATTATAATACATTAGAAGAAATCATTTGTTGATAAAGATTATCGTGTTGATAATTAAAATTATTATTTAAACTGGATATTAATTCATCGTACATTATTTTAGAATCAGTGCCTTCTCGGGAAAAAACTTCATAATATATATAACGTAGTTTATCAATATCTTTTTCTTTATAAGAACTATTAATTTCGCTTATCAAGAATTTTTTCTTAGTAATCTCTTTACGAGTTAAATAATGATCAACATCAAATTCATTTTTCAAAATAGTACATTTTAAAGTAAAAACATTAATTCTACTCGCCAAATCAAAAACGTCTTCTAAATCCAAAATATAAATATTACTCTTATAAGTACTTTCTCCTTTTTCATTAAATTCAATAGCTATCGCTTTATTTAAGTCTTTATTACAAAAAATACAAGCATATTCAACTTTAGTAGTTTTGCGGTTTCCATATATTTCTGTCTTATTATATAAACTCATTAAAAATTCTTCTTCGACTATAATATTATTTTCTAAAACATCATCAAAATTATTTATATTAAAGATAGGAATTTTTTTGACATATTCAATTTCATCTTGATCTTCCCATTCAAAAAATTCATATCTTCTTTTATCACTCCAATTCAAAACTAAATCATAGATGTATATCATTCTTTCTTATCTCCTTTTTTATATAAAGCAATATTGACAAGAATAATGCCAATAAAACCTAATACACATTCAACTCTTCTAATAATAAAATTAAAATAATCAGTCATACTATAACCCATTGTTGTCAAATTTAAATAGGTTATTATAAAAGTCATTCCAATAACAGTAAAACCAAAACCAACTAAAAAGAGAAAAACTCTACTCACAATACCACCTATTTTATATTATGATAGGATTTGTTTTTTATATTCAGAACAAAAGGATTTACTATATCAATTTTTTCTACTTTATTTGTTTATTTAATTATTCTTATCAAAAAAAGAAAGATTTTACTCTTCCTCTTCAATTTGTAATTTATCCATTTCAACACCACTTATTTCACCAAAACGTTTAGTTATTTTCTCGGTTGTTATGTGGACATTTTCAACATCTTTATTAACGGTTTGAATACTTTTAGCAAGATGATCCCAACGTTCTTTATAACGAGAAAACTCTTGTCCTAATTTATTTAATTCTTGGTGAATAATTGATGTATACTTATCGCGTTCCATATTCTTAATAATCATTTGCACAACAGTTAAAGTTGAAATTAAAGTCGTTGGTGAAGTTATCCAAACGTGTTTTTTATAAGCATAGTCAATAATATCTTGATGATAAGCATTTACTTCAGCAAAAATAGCTTCAGCTGGTAAGAACATAATAGCTTGATCACTTGTTTCATCAGGAATTATATATTTACTACTAATGGCATCAATATGTTTTTTAATGTCACTTTTAAATAGTTTTTCATACTTTTCACGTGCTTCTTGGGAATTCTTTTTATCAACCATCATCTGATAATGTTCAAGTGGAAACTTAGAATCAATAGCTATTGTCCCTAAAGGTTCTGGTGCAAACAAAATAGAATCGGCAATCGTACCATTTGATAACGTATATTGTAAGCGATAAATTCTATCATTTTTCTCACCAAAGACATTACTCAAAATATGTTTCAAATTAATTTCACCAAAAATACCACGACTCTTTTTATCAGTTAAAACACTTTGAAGAGAGACAATATCACTAGATAGTGTTTCAATTTTCTTTTGTGCTTCATCGATCTTTGATAAACGTTCCAAAATATTAGAAAAAGTCTTATTCGTCTTTTCAAAATTTTGATCAAGACGTTCATTGACACGATCGTTTATGATATTTAATTTTCTCTCTATCTTTTCATTCATTTTATCAAAATTGCCATCAACATCTTTATTTAAATCACTCTTAAAATCATTTACTTCTTTACTTATAGTAAATTCAAAGCGTCCAAGTCTTTCAACAATACTCGTTTCATCTTGTTTATTTTTTAATACTAAAACAATTAATACTACATTTATTAAGACAACTACTACTAATAAAATTAAAATAGCTAAATCCATACTACCACCTACCTACTCTATATTATACTTTTTAACAATTATCTTCGATACGACAAAAGCAATTAACAAAAGAAGACATACCGTAATAACCGTTGTTGCATCAGTAATACTCTCTATTAAACTTGTTCCAATAAAGCCCCAGAAATAAACAATAACTGTTTTTCCAATTAATAGAGCTAATAAAAACTTCTTAAAACTAACATTCGTTATACCACAAGCAATATTAATCATAAAAGCTGGGGAAAAAGGAAGAGCAACAATCAACACCAAATTAGAAAAATCAATCTTTTCAATAGCTCGTACAACTTTTTTTACTTTTGCATACTTATTTTTATTAATGAACTTTTCTAAACGATTTCCTATGAGATACCGAAAAAAAGAATAAGAAATGATACATCCACAGATTGTTGCTACCCAAGATATAATAAAACCAAGAACATTACCATAAGCAGCTAAATTTAAAGCAATAAAAACAAAAAGTGGCAACCATGGTAAAATTGATTCTAAAACAATGATTGAAAAACCAAACCATAATCCATACATTTGCATATATTGGACAGCATTATTTGTAATATTATTAAACAAGTCTAACAAATTAACACCTTCTTGAAAAATAATATTTATATTATTCACATTTTTAATTATAATATAAATGTTAAGTATATTAAAATAATAATTTTACAAATTGACAAACTTTACTTAATTTCATATACTTTGGAAGGTGATAATAATGGAAATAGTAATGTTGTGTGCAAAAGTATTTTTTGTTAGAATTCTCGATGTAACACTTGGAACATTTAGAACCATTTTAACTGTCAAATCAAAAAAATTACAAGCTAGTCTCATTGGTTTTTTTGAAGTTTTAGTATGGTTCTTAGTAGTAAGAGAAGCACTTAATTCCGATATTGATAGTATTTGGGTTGCTGTTTTCTATTCACTAGGGTTCGCAACGGGTACTTATCTTGGCGGAACATTATCTGAAAAACTCATTAGTGGTAACTCAACATTACAAGTAATTACTAAAAATCGTAAAATAATTGATGTCGTTAGTGGTAGTGGTTATGGCGTAACAGTTGTGGAAGCCAAAGGATATAATGATTCCCAAAAATATATGTTAGTAATTGAAGTAAATAATAAAAATCTAGATGACGTCAAGACTATTATAAAAAAACTTGATAAAGATGCATTTATAGTCGTTACGGAAACCAAATTAGTTCATAATGGATATATAAAATAGAGTGTTTAAAAAAGCACTCTATTTTTTAATAATTTTTCTATCTTTTATTTTTATTCTTTAAATAACTATTGTAACCACCATCAACATTGACAACATCATATCCTAAATCCAGTAATTCTAGAACACATCTGAGACTAGTATTACCACTTTCACAAACAATATAATATGTTTCATTTTTATTTAAATATTCGCGCGGATTAGTAATTAAAAATAGATAAGGAATATTAACGGAATTAGGAATATTTCCTAAATTATATTTATAGTTATCTCTAATATCAATTATCTTAGGATTATCCAATTTAGATAAAGATAAAACATCTATACTCTTCATAAACACCTCCTAGATTATATTATGAAAAGTATGGATGTTGATAAATTTTATTAGTCTATTTATTAATCTTTTCTTCTAAATATGTATCATAATCAGTCATTCGATCAATTAATCCATCATCAGTTAATTCAATGATACGATTGGCGGTTGTTTGGACAAATTGATGGTCATGAGAAGAAAATAATAATTCACCATTAAAACGCATTAAGCCATTATTTAAAGAAGTAATACTTTCAAGATCTAAATGGTTAGTTGGTTCATCTAAAATGATTAGATTACTAGCTTCTAACATAATTTTAGATAACATACAACGGTTCTTTTCACCACCACTTAGGACATTGACCTTTTTAAAAACTTCTTCACCGGAAAAGAGCATTCTTCCTAAAAAACTGCGAAGGACTTGTTCATCATCAACTTTATGGAACTTACCCATCCATTCCATAATTGACTCTTCACCTTGAAAATATTCTGTATTATCTTGTGGCATATAAGACTTTGTGATTGTTTTACCCCACTCGACTACTCCACTATCAGGCACTTCTTCTCCCATTAGTATCTTAAAGAGTGTTGTTTTCGCAATGTTGTTTGTTCCAACAAAGGCAATTTTGTCCCCCTTCTGCATGATGAAACTGACATTGTTAAGAACTTTTTTACCATCAACGGTTTTAGAAAGATTTTTAACTGTCAATATTTCCTTACCACTTTCATGTTCTGGTTTAAAATCAATATAAGGATATTTTCTTGATGAGGGAACGATTTGTTCAAGTTCAATCTTTTCAAGCATCTTTTTTCTACTAGTTGCTTGACGACTCTTTGATGCATTAGCCGCAAAACGAGCGATAAATGATTGAAGTTCTTTTATCTTTTCTTCCTTTTTCTTATTTTGTTCCTTCATTTGTTTTAAGGCCAGTTGACTTGATTCATACCAAAAGTCATAGTTACCAATATATAATTTAATCTTACCATAATCGATATCCGCAATATGTGTACAAACCTTATTTAAAAAGTGACGATCATGTGATACGACAATAACAGTATTATTAAAATTGATTAGGAACTCTTCTAACCAAGAAATAGCTTCAATGTCTAAATTATTAGTAGGTTCATCAAGAAGTAAAATATCTGGATTACCAAAAAGGGCTTGGGCAAGTAAAACTTTTACTTTTTTATTATTAGGTAATTCTTTCATCTGTAAATAGTGTAAATCAACATCGATTCCCAAATTATTTAATAGTTCACTCGCTTCACTTTCAGCTTCCCAACCATTTAGTTCCATAAATTCCGCTTCTAGTTCACCAAGACGCATTCCATCTTCATCAGTAAATTCAGTATGGGAATATAATTCTTCTTTTTCTTTCATAATTGAATATAAATGACTATTTCCCATAATAACTGTATCAATGACACGTTCTTCATCATATTCATAATGGTTTTGTTTTAATACGGCAATTCGCTCTTGTTTATCGATAATTACTTCCCCATGAGTCGTTTCAATTTCGCCAGCTAAAACTTTTAGAAAAGTACTTTTTCCACTACCATTCGCTCCAATTAAACCATAACAATTTCCAGGCGTAAATTTAATATTAACATCTTCAAAAAGTGTTCTCTTACCAAACTTTAAAGTTACGTTATTAACTTGTATCATATCATCACCTCAAAACTGTATATAATTCTACTATAAAACAAGAAAAAAGTCACTATTAAAGTGACTTAGACCAATCCTTTAAAAAGGATATTAATAATTAGACATATTAATAGACCAAAGAAAGTTGGAATAATACAAGATAGTAAGACACACCACCAAGAATTAGTTTCTTTTTTTATCGTAAGACAAGCTGTGGAACAAGGATAATGCATGATGAACATAATTATTACAGAGATTGCCGTTAGAATCGTCCAACCATTATCAATTAATAAAGTTTTTAATTCTAAAAGACTACTATAATCAACTAATGTTCCTGTATTTAAGTACCCCATGAGCATAATTGGCATAATTATTTCATTAGCTGGAAAACCTAAAAGAAAAGCAATGACAATAACCCCATCTAAACCAAATAATCTTCCAAAAGGATCAACAAAGTTAATTAAATGTTGAAAGATACTTATTTCGCCAATGTTTATATTAGCTAAAATCCAAATTAAGAATCCGGCAGGGATAGCAACCGTAATAGCACGAAACAAAACAAATAGCGTTCGATCAAAAATAGATGTAATAATCGTTTTAACAATTCGTGGTCGACGATATGGTGTAAGTTCTAAAATAAAGGAAGAAGGATATCCTGAAAAAAGAGTATTAGAAAGAATCTTCGAAACTAAAAAAGTCATAAATACACCAAGCAAAACTAATAATAACAAAATCCCTGTGGAAAATATTAATGAAGAAAAATTATTACTTAAACCGACAAAGAACATCGTTATAATAGCAATTATCGTTGGAAACTTACCATTACAAGGAATAAAACTATTAGTTAGTATAGCAATTATTCTTTCACGTTTGGAATCAATTATTCTAGCACCAGTTATTCCTACACAATTACAACCAAAGCCCATTGCCATCGTAAGAGATTGTTTACCACAAGAAGCACACTTTTTAAAAATACCATCTAAATTAAATGCAATGCGCGGAAGATAGCCAAAGTCTTCTAAAAGTGTAAATAAAGGAAAAAAGATCATCATTGGTGGTAACATGACACTAATTACCCATGTCGTAACTTTGTAGACACCATTTATCAATAAATCAATTAAAGCTGGTGGTAAGTTAATATTGACTAACCAATTGAATAGAACTTTTTCTAATGAAGCAAAACAAGCAAATAACCATTCCGATGGATAATTACTAATTTTAATGGTAATGAGAAAGATTATTCCTAAAAACAATAACATAATAGGAATACCCCAAATCTTACTAGTAAAGATTTTATCGAGGTAACGCTCTTTAAAACTAACTCTTTCTTCACTTACGACATCATCATAAATGGAACTAGCTAAATCGTTTAAAGTTCTAACGATAACATCATCTATTTCATCGAGACTAAAAGATAAGTTCTTTTGCCCATTACTAATCATTTCTTTTAGTTCAAAATCCATTATATCTCTATCTAATATACTATTAACTTTATTGATAATTGTTTTATCTTCGCGAAGAAGATTAATCGCTAACCAACGCTTATTAATATTTAAATCATACTTAGAAAGATACGTACTAACTTCTTCAATGGCCTTTTCAAAATCTTCTGGATATTTTATAAAAGTTTCATTAGAAATACCTTTTTTACTCTTATAATTAATGAGTTCATTTTTTAAATTAATTAATGATTTACGACTATGAGCACAACAAGTAATAACTTTAATACCTAGCTTTTGTTCTAACTTTTTAGTATCAATAAAGATATTCTTTTTCTTTGCTTCATCAATTAAATTTAAACATAAAACAAGATCACGTCCTATTTCTTTTAATTGTAAAACTAAATTTAAATTACGAAGTAATGACGAAGCGTCACAGACAACAACATTATAATCATATTCTTCAAAAATTAAAAAGTCACGAGCAAGCGTCTCTTCTTCCGAATGTGGCAATAACGAATAAGTACCTGGAAGATCATATATTTCATAACTTTTCTTTTGGTTTTTCATTATCCCTACTTTATTCTCAACGGTTTTCCCAGCCCAATTACCAGTATGTTGTTTAGAATAAGTAAGATAATTAAAAATAGTACTCTTACCAACATTAGGATTTCCTGATAAACCAATCTTTATTGTTTTTTTCATGCTTTTCTCACCAGAATATTTTGAGCATCCTCATCTCTTATTGCGATAAGGGAATTCCTAATCTCATACGCTCTTATTCCACCACTAACACTATTGTATAGAGGTCTAACTCTAGTATTAAAACTTAATCCAATATCCAAAAGTCTTCTCTTAATCGCGTCATTTGTAATTATTTTACAAACATAAGCATCTTCATCTATTAAAATATCTTTTAAAGATAAATTATTCATATGTCACTCCTTATAAGTACTACTATAATGTATGCCATAAAAAAAAGAGCGTTCTTCACACTCTATACTTTATCTCTCTTAGTAAGTTTACGATAACAAAAATCACAATGGGTATATTTATCATTTAAAACCTTTATATTACCACAAGTCTTACATTTAACTAACTTTTTCTCTTTATTGGCTTTAACTGTTTTAGTTGAAACGATATGATCTTCAACTAGTTTTACATTTAATAAGAACCCCTTCTTTATCAATTTTTCGATATTAGCGAGCACTTCATCATAACCTTCATTAGTCTCTTCACAAATAAGATCTATATCTTTAATATGACGAACGTTAATAAACTCTGTATAAATAACTAATTTCGCACATAGATTATTAAGACTAATACCACCAATAAAACAACTTATAATGACCATCAAGGCATAAAGATAAAGCCAAATAAAACTATAGTTATACATGTCAAGTGACATTGGACTATCAAATATTCGAACGTAATATCCATAACGACAAAGAAAATAAACTAAAGTTATGGTAAGAGAAATAATCCCACACCAAATTAAAATCTTAGCGTATTTTTTAATATCTATTAAATTATTTTTTACTTTTAAAACGATAAAATATATTCCTAATGGAAAAATAAAAATTAATGACAAGATAATTATATGTAATGGCATATTCTCTTTATCTAAGTCTTTCACATCATCATCCCCAAACAATTACTAAATAAATATACCAATTCTCTAAAATTATGTCAAATAAAAAAAGATGATTTAACATCTTTCATCACATAAATCATCTAATACTTTATGCATGTATTTAGTGTAAATTCCATATAATTCTTCTGTTTGTTCTTCATCTAATACTTTATAAGGATTTGTTTGCGATTTAACAGTATCCATATGGGTTCCAACAATTTCTCCCTCACGAACAAAGAAGACGGCTGGTACATATATTCTTTTTTCACCAACTTTTACTTCTTTGCCTTTATCTGTTTCTAAAACGTAATCATCTAATTCTTTATCTAAGGCTTTTAACAACTTTTGATAGTCTTCTGTTCCTTTCTTATCAAGAACTGGTTTATTATCATCATCAAGAACATAACTATCTCTTTCATCATATAAGTTCATATAATAAATAGTATCAATTCCCGCATTTTCGGCAGCATTTAAAAGAACAGGTACCGCATTACGACACCAAGGACACTTTGGATAACCAAAATAAATTACACCAGTACCTTCTTCTAAAACTTTTATTATTTCAGAAGCATTACTATACTTAATAGGATTATTTTCAGATATATCAACTTTAGGATATTCTTTATTATTACTAGAATTCTTTACACCATTATATTCTTCATATTCTTCTTTAAATAAAACAGCATCTGTTTTTTCTTCTTTTTTATCTTTATCTAATTCTTTATTATGATTAAAGTAAAAATAACCACCTAATACACAAGCAATTAATAAGCATCCTAAAATGGCTTTCAAAATATTCATTTTTAAGTCTTTATCCATTTTTACCACCTAAAAAAATTATAATACACACCTCTATTTTTTTCAATAAATATATGGATAAAATAAAAAGAACATTCAAAATGTTCTTTTAAAATGTTTCTATTTTAAAACAATCTAAGGGATTAAAAGATGGTTCTTTTGTTCCTAAGTAAACAGTACAAAGAGCATCACCTTCATTGACTAAATCACCAATGTTTTTATGAAGAACAACACCAACGTTATAGTCGATTATATCGCCTTCTTTTTCACATTGACTACCAAGCGAAGCAGAAAGCATTCCTACTTAAAAAGCATCGATGTTAG
>CANQWJ010000005.1 GCA_947627525.1 uncultured Bacilli bacterium | reverse complement strand
AAAGCCGTGGCCGGAAGACGTTGTGGACAAAGGGTGAGACGAGTGGTAACGTTCAACCAATAAAGAAAATATATCTCGATTGTGACAGCGATACTCTTCTATTTCTCGTTGATCAAAAAGGTAATGCTTGTCACAAGAACACGCGAACTTGTTTTAACATATGAATGTCAAAGTAAATATCTTGCTCCTCATTATAACTTCTCAAGGGAAATTTGATAAACGTTCTCTTCCAACAAAAAAGATGCAATTTCTCTTAGAAAAAATGCATCTTCCCATCTTTGAATTTGATCAACACGACTTCATCGAAGAAAAACTATCTGCTAATATCAAGTCTCTTTTAAAAATAGATGATATCTATCTTGATCAACTCTATACTTGGACTAATTCCGATAGAATAAATCTTGACGGAATCTTACTTACATACTTAGTTATCGCTAATGAAAAAGCGATAAAATCTCTTCCTGATAATTATTCTTTCTATGACTTAGACGAACTCACTTTTGATTGCTTGACTTCTTCAATAATAAAAAAAGCTCAAAGCAAATTGCAGAATAATCCTCTTTTAGCTTTTTCTTTTATCGATAAAGAATTCACCATAACAGAACTTCAACAAGTATATGAACTATTACTGAATGATAAATTAGTTTCCTCTAATTTTCGTAAGAAGATTAAGCCTTTGATTAAGAGAACTGATAAATTGCTTAAAGATACGGCCTATCGACCATCATACCTATATAAAAAGAAATAGAATTAATCTATTCCTTAACTGTTGACAAAGTCAATGGTCTTTTCTTTTTTTGAAAAAAAGTATATAATGAAATTGCGAGATAAAACTTTATTCTAACCAAATAAAAGTTGCTTACTGTCTCGCTTTTATTATGAAAAAACGATATAATTAAGATGAAATATAGAGAATCGATGGTATTATATATTATTTCAAAAATGGAACTCTATATATGATTTTAGACCAGTAATTTAATTGTTTCGTTATATTAAAAAAATTAAGTAGACATTTAGCTTGTCATTGTCAATATTAAATATAAAATTCAATCCTTAAAAATATAATTAAGTTGGGAAACAAGTGAGAAAAGTAAAACTCTCACTTGTTTTTGTTTGAAAAACAGGATGATCTTTGAAAGTTTTATATTATTTGTTAGATACATTCCTATTGCTTTTAGTACATTATAAGGAACGCTTGCAGTCAATTTCTGTCTATGAAATTGGATTGCAACCAATATACCATGATAAGCAATAGCATTAAAGAAGAATCAGAAGAAAGTTAAAGTAATTAAATATTACTTTTTTTCATAAAGTTAAGGGGAGGAAAAATGACAAAAGAAAAAGATGATGAATTAGTTGTATGTATTTATGATGAACAAGGTTTGAATATTGAACAAAAGTTATTAGAGATTTTTGATAAATACATAAAGTCAAGTCTACAAAAGGTTAATTCTTAATTGATTTGCACATTCGAAATATTTTTATGGATATTTTATGATTTGTTTGCAGTTAAGCAGAAGGAGGTAATGTTATGTATGACTTAACTGAAGTAGAATATATCGCAGGGGCTTATATAAGGTTATCTAAGGAAGATGAAAAAGGATATGAGGAAAGCGTAAGTGTAACAAATCAAAGAAATATTATTAATGAATATGCAAAAAAAAATAACATCAAAATTGTTGAATACTACATAGATGATGGATATTCTGGTAGTGATTTTGAGCGACCGGGATTTAAAAGACTTATAAATGATATTGAATGTGGACTAATTAACTGTGTTATTACAAAGGATACATCGAGATTGGGTAGGGAATTTATTGAAACAGGAAATTATATGTTTAAATATTTTCCTGAACATAATGTTAGATACATTGCTATTTTAGAAAATTTTGATACTTTTAGTCCTAATGGTGTCGAAGATATAATTCCTTTTAAAACAGTTATTAATGATATGTATTTAAAAGATACCTCAAGAAAAATTAAAAGTACAAGACATAACTTAATGAAACAAGGTCTTTTTGTTGGTAGTTCTGTTCCTTATGGTTATAAAAGAAGTGAAACTGATAATAGGATGTTTGAAATAGATGAGTATGCTGCAGGTGTAGTTAGAAATATTTTTAACCTAAAATTATCTGGGATGTCTAATGGTATGATAGCTCGTCAATTAACTAATGAAGGGATTTTACCACCAGACGTTTATAAAAATAAAAACTTTAAAAAAGGATATACGGCCAATCTATGGAAAACAGCAACCGTTAAAAGAATTTTAGCTAACGAAGTTTATATAGGCAATATGATACAAGGTATGTATGAAAGAGTAAGTTTAAAATCAAAAAAGAAGAAACTGTTGCCTAGAAGTAAATGGATAATATCAAAAAATACCCATGAAGCAATAATAGATGAAGAACTATTTAAACGAGCCAATTCTAAACAAAATAATTTAGTAAAAGATGATGTCAGATTTAGGAAGTATGATTATCTATTAAAAGGATTAGTAGTATGTGCTGATTGCGGTAGAACTATGCTTGTAAGAAGATGTAAGAGTGCTAGTGAAAAGACAAAGGATTCATATCGTGCTATTTATTGTTGTAGGACATATGCTAATTATAGAAATAATGTTTGTAGCATGCATTATTTTCGCGAAGATAAACTAAACCAATTAGTCATTGATACGATAAAAGAACATTTAATTAAATATGCTAACGAAAGTAAAATGTTGGATCAATATGATAAAACAATGTCTAGTTCTAACTTATTACAGAAATATCAATTTCAATTAGATGAAAAAGAAAAAAAGTTAGTTGATATTGATAAAGCAATAAGTGAATTATATAAGGACAAAGTAAGAGGTATTATATCTAGTGAAGAATTTGTTAGTATAAAAAAAGATTTTGAAAGAGATAAGAAAAGTATTGAAGATGAAATATATGATTTAAAAGTTACTATAAAAAAATCTAATGGTAATTTTATGAAAGATGAGACAAGGCGTAAAGTTATAAATGATTTTCTACAAGTTAAACAACCATCTAAGCAATTAATAAATGATTTAGTAAAGAAAATTACTATTGATGAAAATAAAAATATAAAAATATATTTTAACTTTCAAGTAGATGGAGAAATCTAATATGTTTGAAGAAAAGTATATTTGCGCTTATGTAAGAATTTCATCTGAAGACAAATTAAAGTCAAAAATAGAATTATCACAAAGCATATATAATCAACTTGGTGTTATAAAGATGTTTGCTAAAAATATTGGATTAACAATAAATAAAGAATATATAGATGATGGATATTCTGGAATCAATTTTGATAGGCCTGGATTTGAAAAATTGAAAAAAGATATTGAAAAAGACAAAGTGGCAGTTATTATAACTAAAGATTTTTCAAGACTTGGTAGAAATTTTATCGAGACAGCTTATTACATAACAGAATATTTTGAAAAGTATAATATTAGATATATTTCAATCAACGATCAATACGATAGTGAAGATAATGATAATTCTTTAAATGATATTATTCTAGAAATAAAATCTATAATAAATGATCGATATGTTAAGGATACATCTGACAAAAGAAAACAGGTAGCTATATTAAAGACCAAAAATGGTGAGTTTATTGGAGGCATAGCACCTTATGGATATAAGGTTGTAAAAGTTAATAATAAGAGAACTCTAGAAATTGACGAATACGCAAGTAATGTCGTTAAGAGGATTTTTACTGAAATAGCTAGTGGTAAAACTAGAAGAGAAGTAGCTGAAATGCTAAATAAAGAAAAAATATTACCACCAGTAATATATATGAAAATGACTCCAAGCAAAGATAAAAAATATTATTATGATTGGACTGATAAAATTGTTTATCGCATTGTAAAAAACAAGACATATACAGGAAAGATAGTTGTAAGGAAATCTATAAAACTTAACTATAAGCAAAAGAAAAGGAATTTTATACCAATAAGAGATCGTGAAGCAATTAATAATACTCATCCAGCAATTATCAGTGATGAACTTTTTCAAGAAGCTAACTCTAATCTAAAAGAACTTAGAAGAAAAGAAAAAAATGATTATGATGGATTATTTAGAGGATTGGTAGTTTGTGGTGAATGTGGAAGAATAATGAGTGCTTGTCGAGTTAGAAAAGAAAATGGGAAAGTAAAATACTACTTTGCTTGCAATAATTCGATTAATAGAAAAAAATGTGATAATAGATCTATATATGATTCTAAGTTAAAAAACATTGTCAAATATAATCTAAAAGAACTTATAGATAATTATGTACATGAAGATAAAGTTATAGAAAACGTATCCAAAAATGTATTAAATGAAGAAAAAATATCATTTAAGATAGCTTCTATAAAAAAAGACTTAGAAATTCATAATAATAACATTAAATCCTGGTATTTCAAAAAGACTCAAGGTGAAATATCTTTAGAGGAATTTATGGATATGAAATCAAAAGAAATGAATCAAATAGAAATAAAAGAATCATTATTAAAAAACTTAATTGAAAGTAATAATATTGAGATGAAAAAACAAGAGATATTAGATAAATATAACAATTTGATTAATAATGATATTTTTTCTAAAGAAAATATAGAAGATTTAATAAAAAAAATAATTATATATAAAGATAATACAATTGAAATAGTATTTAATTTTGGTGTATCTAATAACAAAAAAATCAAATTATACTAAAGGAGAAAAAATGAATATATCTATTGAAAAAAAGGGAACTTTATGTTCACTTATAAATTTTATTAATTTAGTTACTTATCGGAAGTCTGGGGATGGTGACGATGAATATTTAGAGCGTTGCATGAAGTTTTATAATGATTTAAAGATAATGGCTTATGGTGTTAAGATTCAAGAGCAAGATATTCCCTATGAAGTAACTAACTATTTAAATAAGTTTAAACCTAATATTTTAGTTATTACAGGGCATGATGCTATGTATAATCGTGATAATAAAGTCAGTTATAAAAATAGTGATAATTTTATTAAAGCCATTGAAGAAGCTCGTAAATATGAGGATAATCAAGAACGTTTAATAATTGTTGCTGGTGCATGTCAGTCCAATTACGAAGAATTGATTAAAAGTGGTGCTAACTTTGCTAGTAGTCCTAAAAGAGTTAATATTCATGCTCTTGATCCAGCTATTATTGCATCATCTGTTGCTTTGTCAGACAGAAGTACGCCGATTGATTTATTGGATATAATTGAAAGAACTAAATATAAAGAAGAGGGAGTTGGTGGTATTATTACTAATGGCACCATGTATAAGGGGTATCCACGATGAATATAGAGAAGATAAAGACAAAGATAGAGGGAATAAAGAATCAAAAAAAACATTTTAAGATAAATGGTTCCCGAAATCAAATTGAGGAATTTGATGGCATTATTACAGAATCATACAATTATATATTTGTAGTCGAAACGGAAAACGTCAAAAAAAGTTTTAGTTATTCTGATGTATTAATAAATAATATTGAGATTTCCTAGAAAATGCAAAAAATATTGACTTTTTACATATATAATACTAAAATTAAAGTATAAAGTTAGATACTTTAAGAGGGAGGATATACAGAATGAAGATAACATCTGTAAATGTACGCAAGATTAATAAGGAAAGTTCTCGTATGAAAGGAATTGCATCAGTATTAATTGATGATAGTTTTGCAGTACACGACATTAGAATTATTGAAGGAGACAATGGTTTGTTTATTGCTATGCCAAGTAGAAAGACTGCTACTGGTGGATATCGTGATATAGCACATCCTATTAATCCACAAGTTCGTACAATGTTTGAGGAAGCAATTTTTGAAGCATACGAAAATGCTGAAGAACCAACAACTGACGAAGAGGAATAATAAGAAAGGCCAAGTGGTCTTTTTTTATCATATAAAAATCAGGTGGGAGGTATAAAAATGGAAGTAGGATATAATAGAGATGAGACTTTATCACTTGTAAGAAGTTATTATGAAAAAGTAAAAGGTGTCAATGATGTACAAATAGCTGTTGAACGTGACTTTTTTAAAAATAAATTGAGTAGTTTAATTGGTGAAGATAGTTGCCAAGATCTTGATGATGAACCACTTTTTGTCGTTAGAGGAAGATATGACAATGAATTAAATCTAAAAGTAAATATTATAGAGAATGTAACACCTAGAAGTCTTAAAGCAATCTTAGGTGTTGTCTTGAAAGATGAACCTTTTACAGTTGATAGTGTGCAAGTCGCATATCGTCGTATGGGTGATTGTAATTGGCCAACATTAGATTTTAATGGTATAAACTTAGAAGTAACACCTAAAACAAAAATTAAGCAAAAGATAAAAACAGTTCAAAAATAACTGTTTTTTTTAATATAAATATTTTTCTTACATATAATGCTTGTAGGGAGGCTCATATGGAGAACAATATCGATAATTTTAATCACGCTATTAATCTAGTTGAAAGAAAGAGTATGTTAGTAACAGGAGTTAAAAAAATAGATAATTTTGATAGTGAAGAATTTTTAATGGACACAGTTATGGGTTATTTAATTGTTAAAGGTAAAGATTTAGAACTATTAAAATTAGATACAATGCAACAAACAGTATCTATTAAAGGACAAATAAATAGTATGGCCTATATGGAAAATAATAAGAGTAAAGATAAAGAAACAAGTATAATTAATCGTCTTTTTAAATAATGCCTTTATCTCAACAAATATTAACTATTTTTTCATCTTTTGGATATGGACTATTTTTTTATTTATTAGTCTATTTTAATAGAAAAATTCTTTTTCAAAAAAAACTAACTAAAAGACTTGTTTCTAATATATTATTTATACTTGATATGACTTTAATCTATTTTATAATGATTAGATATATTAATAATGGTATTATTACTTATTATTCTTATCTTTTTATTATTATAGGAATTATTTTTCAAAAATTTATAATTACGCGCATAAAAGATTATTTAAATAGAGATAGATAAATTTATTATTTAAAGACTAGTTATTATAACTTGTCTTTTTTAAATGACATAAAATATATTTTATAGTATAATATAGATAAAGAATTTTAAGGAGGCAGAAATGAGGATACAAGCGAAGATTAATGAAATAAACGAAATGATTGAACAAGCAACGTCTGTCTTTTTGATGGCGCATCGTGATTTGGATTTGGATGCGATTAATAGTTGTATAGGAATGGATTTCTATGTTAAGACAAAAAAGAAGAAATCTTATATAATCATTGATGATGAAGAACAAGAATTAGGTGTTAAAAAAGTATTAGAAGTAGAAAGAAAAAAGATAAATGTCATTAGAAGTCGTCATTTAAATACATATCGAGATGAAAATAGTCTTTTAATTGTTTTAGATACTAGTAAGTCTAAGATTACGCAAAATCCTGATGTCATTTATGAATTTAATAAAGTTATTAATATTGATCATCATGATGTATCAAAAGAAAGTTTAAGATGTGATTTAAGAGTTATTGATGAAAATGTTTCTAGTACTTGTGAAATGATTACTAATTTCTTAAAAGAAAATAATACGAAGATAACGAGACGTCTTGCGACATTATTATTATCTGGTATTGTTCTTGATACTAATAATTTTAGGTTAAAGACTTCTAGTGAAACATTTTATATTGCTTACTATTTAATGATGTGTGGTGCTAATATGAATGATATAAATGAGTTGTTAAAACAAAATATTCATGATTACATCAAACGTCAAAAAATAATTTCTTCTGTTAAAGTTGTTAGGGGTATCGCTATTGGTCGTGGTCTTCAAAGGAGCGAATATAAGAAAGAAGAGATTGCTAAGAGTGCTGATAGTCTTTTAACTTTTAGTAAGATTAAAGCATCATTTGTTATTGCTAACATTTCTAAGAATGAGATTGGTATTAGTGGACGTTCAACAGGTGAAATAAATGTTGGTAAGATTTTAGAACAATTTGGTGGTGGTGGTGATGAAAATGAAGGTGCTGCCCGAATTGAAAACTCTAATGTTAAAAAAACAATGGAGGAATTATTAAAAATAATTAGAAATCTTTAGGAGGTATTATGAAAGTTATCTTTTTAAAGGATGTTAGGGGTCAAGGTAAAAAAGGTGATATTAAAGAAGTAAAGGATGGTTATGCGCAAAACTTTTTAATTGCTAGAGGATTTGCAGAAAAATTGACAGAGCAAAGTCTTGGACGTTATCAAAGAGAAAAGAAACAAGAAGCGGAAATAGATGCTGAATATCGTAAAAAAGCTTTGGAATTAAAAGAAAAGTTAAAAGATGTAACACTACATTTTAAAGTTAAAACAGGTGCTTCTGATAAAGTTTTTGGAAGTGTAAGTCCTAAACAAATAAAAGATGAATTAGAGAAAAAGGGATATGTTCTTGATAAAAAACAAATTGAACTTGATCATTCTCTTACAGCACTTGGATATCATGATGTAAAGCTAGTTTTATATAAAGAAGTTGAAGTAAAAATTAGAGTTCAATTGGAAAAATAGGGAAGTGAAAGTATGGCAGTAAAAGAAATACCACATAATCCAGAAGCAGAACAAGCTGTTATTGGTTCTATGTTCTTGGAACGTAGTGCTTTACAAAAAGCTTGTGAAACTTTAACTAGTGAATCTTTTTATCAAAATAATAATGCAAAGATTTTTGCTACTATTAAAGAAATGGCTGATAATAAAGTTCCAATTGACTTAACGACTGTTACAACAGAATTAAAAAATAAAAATATATTGAGTGAAGTCGGTGGTGTTGAGTACTTAACGGAAATATTAGATAATACAGTTAGTGCTGCTAATGTTGATCAATATATCAAATCTGTTGAAGATGTAGCAATGTTAAGAAAATTAATTGAAGTTAGTACTGATATTACAACAATGGCTTATTCTCCAGAAAAAAGTATTAATGAAACGATTGATGATGCTGAAAGGAAAATTTTGAGTGTCGTTAAAAATAAGCGTTCAACAGAGTTTAAAACGATCAAAGATGTCTTGATGAAAACACAGAAAAACTTGGAATTTTTATCACAGTCTAAGGGTGAAGTTACTGGTCTTGCGACAGGGTGGTATGATATTGATAAACTAACAACGGGATTACACGAAAATCAATTAATTATTATTGCTGCTCGTCCAGCAATGGGAAAAACAGCTTTTGCTGTTAATCTTGCTACTAATGTTGCTTTAAATGGTAATAAGCCAGTTGCACTATTTAACTTGGAAATGAATGCAGAACAGTTAGCTAATCGTATGTTATCATCTTTAGGGCAAGTTGAAGGAAGTAAGTTAGCGACAGGTAATTTATTAAACGATGATTGGAAGAGAATTAATGAAGCAATTAGTCAATTATCTGAAGCTAAATTGTATATGGATGATACACCAGGAATAACAATTGGTGAAATAAGAAGTAAATGTCGAAGACTTGCTAATAGTGAAGAAGGCCTTGGTTTAGTCATTGTCGATTATTTACAACAAGTATCTACTAATGGAAATTATGGTAGTAATCGTCAACAGGAAGTAGCAGATATTTCCCGTTCTTTAAAATTGATGGCCTTAGAGCTAAATGTTCCTGTCGTTGCGCTCGCCCAATTATCACGTTCGGTTGACTCACGTGAGAATAAGCGACCAATCATTAGTGACTTGCGTGAATCTGGTTCTATTGAACAAGATGCTGACATAGTAGCGTTCTTATATCGTGATGACTACTATAACAAAGAAAAATTAACTGACAATAATACTAGTATTAGTGAATTCATTGTCGCAAAACATCGTAATGGTCCAACAGCTACAATTGAATTATTATTTAAACGAGATACATCAACTTTTTTGAGTTATCGTAATGATATGAAGGGAGAATAATATGGATAAGAAGACTATTTTTTTCGTTATCTTAGCCTTATTACTTAGTTCTACGGCTTTTCTATTTGGTGTTGATAAAGCAAAGGTACCTCAAACAATTTATAAAGTATATTTGGATGGAAAAGCAATTGGTTTGATTGATTCTAAGGAGGAATTAGAAAAATATATTGACCATGAACAAGATAATATTAAAGAAAGATATGGAGTTGATAAGGTTTATTTACCTAATAACTTAGATATTGAGAAAGAGACAACATACAGTGACAATATTAGTAGTGTTGAAGATATTTATAAAAAGATTGTTGATATTGCACCTTTTACTATTAGTGGTTATGAAATAAAGATTAAAGGTGTTGAAGAAATGACTGAAGATGGTGTTGAACAAACTCAAACTGTTAAATTATTTGTTTTAGATAAAGATCTTTTCAGTGAAGCAACAGAAGGAACTATTCAAGCTTTTATCGATGAAAATACTTATGATGCTTTTCGTGCTAACAATCAAAAAGAAATAGATGATGTTGGAAAAAAAGTTGAAAATCTTTATATTCAAAATAATATAACTATTAAAAAGACTAATATTTCTACTGAAGAACAAATTTTTACGACACCTGAGGATTTAAGTCAATATTTATTATTTGGAACTTTAGAAACACAAAAAGATTATAAAGTAAAAAGTGGTGAAACAATTGAAGATATTGCCTTTAATCATAAGATGTCAACAAACGAATTCTTAGTAGCTAATCCAGAAATTACTAGTGAGAATGTTTTATTGACAGAAGGAGAAACTGTTAATATTGGTACGATTAATCCAGCTTTTAAAGTAATTGAAGAAGATTATGTTGTAGAATATCAAACAATTGATTATCATACGACTTATGAATATGATAATTCTCTCCCTAAGGGAACAGAACGTGTTAAACGTGAAGGTGTTGATGGTAAAGCTAAAGTATCATATATTGTCAAGAAAGCTAATGGTGAAATATTGAGTACGGAAACACAGTCAACGGAAACTATTAAAGAAGCTCAAAATAAAATTGTTATTCGTGGAACAAAAGTTGTATCAGGTGTTGGTGTTAATATCAGTGGTGTTTGGTTCTGGCCAACAGAAAAACCTTATACACTTAATAGTCCTTATGGCTATCGTAGTGGTAAACTTCATACTGGAACTGATATAGGTGGTTCTTATGGTTCTAACATTTATGCTTCTAATAATGGAGTTGTTGTTGAATCTGGTTATACAGGTTATAATGGTAACTACATCATCATCAATCATAATAATGGTTATTATACGACATATGGTCACCTATCTAAACGTTTAGTACAAGCTGGTGAAACAGTCGAAATGGGACAAGTAATTGGTAAAATGGGACAAACAGGATATGCAACGGGTGTACATTTGCACTTCAGTATTTGGAAGGGATATCCATTCCGTGGCGGTACAAGTTATAATGCGATGCGTGTGTTGAAGTTCAAATAATGAAAATAAAAATTATTTCAAGTGGGTCTAAAGCTAATTGTACTTTAATCAGTTGTGGTAAAACTAATATTTTAATTGATGCTGGACCAACTGCTAGTTTTATAAGTAGTGAACTAGAAAAAGAAAACTTAACGCCTAAAGATATCAAGGCAATTATTATAACGCATACGCATAGTGATCACATTAAGGGATTACAAACTTTTATAAAGAAGACTGATGCTAAAGTCTGTGTTACCGAAGAAAAACTTGAAGACATAATTAAGATAGTACCTGCTAGTTCGATTGAGTTAATTGATAAATTCTTTCAATTAGATGATGTATCTATTGAATTATTGCCATTATCACATGATGTTTCTTGTGATGGTATGATTATCAAATATGATGATAAAGAATTAGTCTATATTACTGATACTGGTTATGTTAATAATAAATATTTACCTAAACTTACCAATAAAGATTTATATATAGTCGAAACTAATTATAATGAAGAGATGTTGATGAATGGACCATATCCTTATTTGTTAAAACAAAGGATTCTTGGTGATAGTGGACATCTATCTAATCGTTATACGGGAAAATTGCTTGCGAAATGTATTGGTCCTAATACTAAGTATGTTTTCTTGGCACACATTAGTGAAAACAATAATACTTATGATTTAGCTTTAGAAGAAGTTAAAGATGAATTAAAAGATATTGATTTTGATGTTGATAAATTAATTGTTACGCACCAAAATACTGCTTGTGAGATGGTGGAAGTATGATAAAAATAATTTGCGTTGGCAAGATAAAAGAAAGTTTTTATCGTGATGCAATTGAAGAGTATAAAAAACGTCTTTCTAAATATACACAATTAGAAATTGTTGAAATAATGGATGAAGGTTTAACCGATGTTAAAACATCTTTGAAACTTGAAGGGGAAAAGATTCTAAAACAAGTAAATCCTAAAGATTACATAATAACTCTAGAAATAGAAGGAAAAGAGTTAACATCCGTTGAACTAGCAGGAAAGTTGGATTCTATCTTTAACACTAACAGTAACATAACTTTTATTATTGGTGGTAGTTATGGTCTATCAGAAGAAGTAAAGAAGATATCTAAATATCGCTTATCTTTTTCAAAGATGACTTTTCCCCATCAATTATTTAGAGTCATCCTTTTAGAACAAATATATAGAGCATTTAAAATAAACAATAATGAGTCTTATCATAAGTAAGCATTATTGTTTTTTTCGTTTAAAAATGATAATATTAAAAAGAAAGTAGTGATTATATGAAAGAAGCACTTGTTTTAGCAGCATTCCTTGGTACTATTAATCAAAATGTTATGGCTAATGAACCAACAGAAGCAGCTGTTGATTTAACGAAAATGAATATATATGAAATTCAAGAAGCTGTTGATGATGGTTATTTAACGTATGAAAAAATAATGCAGATTTATCTTGATCGAATTGATAAATATAATGGTAAGTATAATGCGGTTTTAAATGTTAATAAAAATGCTTTAGAAGAAGCAAAGCAAAAAGATGAGGAATACAAACGTCAAGGTCGTAGTAGTTTATTATTTGGTTTACCTATTTTAGTTAAGGATAATATTGATGTTAAAGGTCTTCCAACAACAGCTGGAACAAAAGCTCTTAAAGATAATTACCCTAAAGAGAATGCTCCTGCTGTGCAAAACATTATTGATGCTGGAGGTATCATCATTGGTAAAACGAATATGAGTGAATTTGCGATTTCTGCTTATAATTCATATAGTAGTTATGGTAATGTATACAATTCTTATAATACTAAGTATTCTAGTTATGGATCATCTGGTGGTACAGCTGTTGGGGTAGCCGCAAACTTCGCTGTCGCTGGTCTTGGAACAGATACTGGTGGTAGTGTCAGATTACCTAGTGCCGCCAATAATTTAGTAGGTCTTCGTCCAACTTGGGGAAGTGTTTCACCAGATGGCGTCATCAAGTATGATAAAACTCGTGATACCATTGGACCTATAACAAGGTTTGTAGAAGACAATGCGATTTTAATGGATGTTATTTCAAAAGATAAAACAGAGTTTGAAAAGTCTTTAACATCTAAAAAGAGTTTAAAAGGTGTAAGAATTGGAGTTGCTACTCAATTTATGAGTCTTTCTTCAACGACGACTGGAATCGCAACTTCTAAAGTTGATGGTGATATCTATAACTTAATGCAAAAAGCGATTAATAATTTAAAGAGTTTAGGTGCCGAAATAGTCTATATAAATAATTTCTATAATGGTTATTATTCTTTTAATGATACATCTTTCTGTTATGACTTAAATGAATATTTAAAGGGTACAACAGGTCCAATTAGAACTTGGCAACAATTAAAGGCATCAGGTCAATACGTCAGCAATATGAATTGGGTTAACTCTAATTGGTGTGATAGTGATTATACTGAGTCAACGGCTTATAAGAATACTTTAACGGCTCGCAATAATTATAAAAACTATGTTAAAGATCGTTTTAATAATAATGATGTTGATGTGGTAATCTATCCAACTATTCGTAGTAAACTTTCAACTTATAGTGCAAGTCGTAGTGTTTCAACTAAGACCGCTGCCTATACTATAACAGCTACGGGTTATCCATCCATGAATGTCCAAATTGGTAGTATTAATGGTTTATACTATGGAATGGAAATGGTTGCTCTTGCTAATAATGAAGAAGCAATATATTCTATTGCTTACTTATATCAAAATAAAACTAATTATTATAAAAATCCTAGTATATCTAAAAATTTATATAACTTATCAGATACTCTTTTAAAGGTAAAGAACTATTATGATGATGATAAAAGTTCTACTTATCAAAAACTAGATAATGTTACGGATTATTATTTAAAAGATTATTCTAGTACAACTAAATCTAATCTAAAAGAAAGTTTAATTCTTGGACTATATAATTTAATAAATAAAAATACAAAATAGTTCAAGTAATTGAACTTTTTTAATAGAATTAACTAGGTGAAAATATGGACATAATAAATAAAGTAATATGGCTAGTTACAACATCAGTAATTCTATTATCAGGTATTTTCTTTTCTATTAAGTTAGGATTTCCGCAATTTAGAATAAAGAGAATCTTTAAAAGTATTAAGAATAAAAGTAATAATTGTGTTAGTGTTTTAGATAGTCTCATGATGTCTTTATCATCACGAATAGGTGTTGGCTCAATCGCTGGAATTGCCCTTGCGATTAAGTATGGTGGTATAGGGAGCATTTTTTGGATATGGATTATTACTATTGTTGTTTCAAGTATTTCTTATCTTGAAAGTATTTATGGAGCTAGATATAAAGAAAAAATAAAATGGAGTACATTAGTTGGAGGACCACATTATTATATTGATAAAGTTTTAAATAAAAAAGTTTTAGCGCGTATCTATGCTTTATTAATTATTGTGTCATATGGAATCGGTTTTATTACAATTCAAACTAATACTGTTTCAAAGGTCGCTGTTTTATCAACAAATTGGAATTTAAAAGTAATTAGTATCATCATTCTTCTCACAGCGACATATTGTCTTTTTTCTAGTAGCCATAAAAAGAGTAAAATAATTGGTAAAATGGTTCCTTTGATGACAGGACTATATTTATTATTAGGAGTGTTTGTCTTATTATTTAACTTTCGATTAGTAACTAAAACAATCATTGATATTGTTGTGACAGCCTTTAATTATAAAGCCCTTGGTGGTTCAGTTATCTATTCTTTAATTGTAGGGATGCAAAGAGCTATTTTTTCAACCGAAGTTGGTATTGGAACATCTGCTATTTCTTCAGCAATGACTGATACCCAAGATGAAAATCAAGGATATGTACAAATTTTAGGTAATTATATTACAAGTTTCATCATTTGTACTATAACAGCACTCATCATTCTATCTTCTAACTTTCATAATTATATTGATAGTAGTACTAATGGTATAGAACTTGCTTATTTTGCTTTTAAATATCACTTTGGTAGTATTGGTAAAATATTTATTTTTATATGTATCGTTCTTTTTGCCTATTCGACGATTATTTCAGGATTTTATTATGGCGAAGTTGCCTTACAATATCTAACTAAGAAAAAAGTTTTCAACTTTATTTATAAATTAATAGTTATAATCTTTATTTTCATATCTTGTTGGATGAGTGCTACTAAAATATGGACTTTGATTGATATATCAGTTGCTTTCTTATGCTTAATAAATATTTATGCCATCATCTTAATCTATAAAAAAAGTAATAAATAGGGTATAATTAATTTGGTGGTAATATGTTGGGAAATGATTGGGACGAATTATTAAAAGATGAAATAAATAAAGATTATTTTCAAGAATTATTTAATTTTGTTAAAGAAGAGTATCAAAAACATACGATTTATCCAAAGATGAGTGAAGTATTTAATGCTTTTCGTCATACGGCTTATAAAGATGTTAAAGTTGTTATTTTAGGACAAGATCCTTATCATGGTGAAAATGAAGCAGAAGGGTTATCTTTTTCTGTTAAAACAGGTATTAGAAAGCCGCCATCTTTGAATAATATTTTTAAAGAATTACATGATGATTTAGGGTATGAAATAAGTGAAAGTGGTAGTCTTATTAAATGGACCGAAGAAGGAGTTCTCTTATTAAATAGTGTATTAACGGTTGAAAAGGATAAACCAGCATCCCATAAAGATCATGGTTGGGAAACATTTACGGATGCTGTCATATCAAAAATAAATGAAAAAGATACACCAGTTGTTTTCATTCTTTGGGGTAATTATGCTCGTGCTAAAAAGGCATTAATTACTAATCCTATTCATTATATTATTGAGTCACCACACCCATCACCATATTCAGCTAATAATGGTTTCTTTGGAAGTAAACCTTTTTCAAAAACAAATGATTTCCTTAAATCGAAAGGCATTTCACCAATTGATTGGAATTTAGTTAAATAAAAAAGTAGGTTAATATTAAAACTATAAAACTCAATCCAATATAAAAACGGATTGAGTTTTTTAATCTTTTTTTGTATAACATTTTTAATTATTTCTTTATTGCTATTTCCAAAATAGGATTTACATTATAAAAACTATTTTTTAATGCCCTAGTGGGTAAGGTATTACGGGAGTAAAGAGAATACTAGTTGCTATACTAGTTTTATTGTTTCGAATCCCTAATAGGTAAGATATTACCTAAACAGATTTATGTAGCTGAAAGTACTTTCATTAAAGGTTTCAAATCCCTAATGGGTAAGGTATTACCTTATGAAGAAATTCCTGAACAAGAGGATGCTACTACTGTTTCAAATCCCTAATAGGTAAGGTATTACACTGAGTGTATATGAATATATATAACATTTAAATGATAAAAAATCAATAAAATGATGTAAAAAGTCCTTCGATGATTTTATTTTAAAAAAATATGAAAAATATATAAAATAAAGAAAAAAACTTTTTATAATAATGATATTAAATATAGATTTTAATTGAAGTACTTTTTTGATTTTTTATGATTAGTATTTATGAAGTTATTGGGAAAAATATAAAATTATAATTCATTAAATCATAAAATCCCAATCCAGTATAGAACCAAAATTGGGATTTATTTTTATTACTTTTATTGATTAGTTCATGCTTCTTTTTCTTTTTTCTTTTTATCTTTTAATATTTCAAAGAATTCATCTTCTTCAAAAGTATATAGGAATTTAAAATCATATCCTTTTTTTCTTGCTACTAAACTAGATGGAAACTTATCTAATAATTCATTGAAAATAGTTGAATTATCATTGTAGAACAATTTAGTTGCATCAAGATTAGTCTCTAGTTCTTCTAAAGCATCTATTTTATTTTTTAATTCTTCTTCAGGAATAAATGATTTATTAACTAATAAGTATTCTTTTAATTCAGAATATACTTCTGAAAGTTCACGATCAAGTTTTAAACTATCAATATTCTTTTTAGTTATTTTAGCAACTGAAGAAAAAACACGATTTTCATTCAATTCATTAATCTCTTCACAAACTTCATTTAAAATATTACCTTTACGATTTAATAGTTCATCAATTTCATTCTCTCCATCATGAATTCGTACTAAGATAGAATTAAAATCTTTTGTTACATCTTTCAATTTATAAATAAATATAATGGTAATTATAACGATTAATAAAATTATATAAGGAATCATCTTTGGACCTCCATTCTAAAAGAATTATATCAAAAAAAAAAGAATGATTCAATCACTCTTTACTTATATTTGGTTTTTGATCAAATGTTGCATAATTTAAATAAATGCTCCATATCAAATAATACTCTTGATTATCTTCATTATAGACTAAGATGTAATCGTCTCCTGCTTCCGCTAAGACACCATAAAAGATCTTGTCACGCCAATCAACTGAATCAGGAAATGAAACAAAGAAGTAACCAGAAATACCAACATTACTTTTTAAGACATTTTGAGCATAACTACTACTATTTGAATTATAACCGGTATTACTAAAACCATTTAAATTGTTTAATGGACCTGTTAGAGTAGGATTATTACTTGAACTAATACCACTATTATTACTTGTATTTAAAAAATCATTATAGTTAGGAATACCTTGGGGATTATCATTTCCAAAAAAAGCACCATTCATTTACTATCATCCTTTCACTCTAATATATGTCAAATGTCTAGAAAATGATATAAATATTAATTTAAAAAGATAGAAATATGTTATAATTGGAAGAGAATGAAAGAGGGTCTATATATGAGTTTCATAGATGAAATAAAAATGCGTGCTAGAAGTGATAAAAAGACAATTGTTCTTCCTGAGAGTATGGATAGAAGAGTTTTAGAAGCTATTGAAATTATTGAAAAAGAAGATTTTGCTAATATAATACTTCTTGGTAACAAGGAAGAAATTTTTAAAAATAATAGTGATTTAGATTTATCTAAAATAGATATTATAGATCCTAATAAATCAATATTAACTGATGAACTAGCTAAAATTTTATATGAACTTCGTAAAGAGAAGGGAATGACTTTAGAAGAAGCAAAGCGTCTTTTAACAGAAGATTTTATGTATTTTGCTTGTATGCTTTTAAAGATGAATTTGGCAGATGGTGTTGTATCAGGAGCGTGTCATTCGAGTGCTAATACATTAAAACCAGCATTACAAATCATTAAGACAAAAAAAGATGCTCCTTTAGTATCAGCATTCTTTTTGATGGTTGTTCCTAATTGTGAATATGGGGAAAATGGTATTTTTGTCTTTGGTGATAGTGGTCTAGAACAAAATCCTAATCCTGAAAAATTGGCAGCAATCGCATCTCTTTCAGCCGAAAGTTTCCAATTGTTAGTCCAAAAAGAACCAATTGTGGCGTTGCTTTCTCATTCAACGATGGGAAGCGCTAAGCATGCTGATGTTGATAAAGTTGTTGAAGCAGTAAGAATTGCTAAAGGAAAATATCCACAATACAAGATTGATGGGGAATTACAATTAGATGCTGCGATTGTTCCTGAAATTGCTAGATCAAAAGCTCCTAATAGTGAAGTG
>CANQWJ010000004.1 GCA_947627525.1 uncultured Bacilli bacterium | reverse complement strand
CCTAGAAGAGCGTGGTCTATATCGTGTTCACCAATTTGAAAAACAAGAGATGATTGTCATTTGTAAGCCAGAAGAATCAATGGATTGGTACAATAAGATGTGGCGTTTCACTGTTGATGTATTTAGAAATTTAGATATTCCGGTAAGACAACTAGAATGTTGTAGCGGTGATTTAGCTGATTTAAAAGTTAAATCTTGTGATATTGAAGCATGGAGCCCAAGACAACAAAAATACTTTGAAGTTGGAAGCTGTTCAACGTTAGGAGATGCCCAAGCTCGTCGTTTAGGAATACGTGCTAAAGGCGAAAATGGTACATATTATGTTCATACTTTAAATAATACTGTTTTAGCTTCTCCAAGAGGACTAATTGCTCTAATTGAAAACAACTATCAAGAAGATGGAAGCGTTTTAATTCCAAAGGTTCTACAGCCATATATGGGTGGTAAAGAAAAAATATTACCAGTACGATAGAAAAGAAAAAGAAATTTAAGTTTCTTTTTTCTTTTATTTTGTCTTTTTAATTTATATGCTATACTTAAATAGTAGGAGTGAATGATGTGAATAAATTTGTTGTAATAGAAGTTGGTTCCACTAATACAAAGACTTATCTACAAGATAATAAATTGTATGATTTAGGAATTATAACAATTGAATTTAAAAATAATTATAAATTAAATAAAAGATTAATGGAAAGTGATTTAGAAAAGTTATATGATCACATTGAAACATTAAAAAAGTATGAGTGTCCCATTCTTGTCTTTGGAACAAGTGTTTTCCGTTACTTAGATGATTTAGAACGCGGTACTTTCTTAAAAGAATTCAAAGATAATACGGGATGTGATTTTACGATTGTTACCCAAGATATGGAAAACGAATTAACAGTATATGGTGTTTTAGCTAATATTGATTATGATGGACGTCTTGCGGTTATGATTGGTGGTGGAGCATCAACCGAAGTATCGATTGTCGAACATAAACAAATAATTGAAAGAGCTGATAACAATTATGGCGCAATGGATGTTTGTGATCGTTTTCCTGATATCAATAATGATACAGCGACATCTTCTTATAAAGAAATGGTTGAAGATACTCTTGATATGACTAAAGTACCCAATAATAAAAGTGATATATTAGTCCTTGCGGGAGGGGATTACTTAAAGTTTTATGAAACTTTAAAATATCCATTAGAACAAAATAAATTTTATAAAGATACGAAACAACCTTGGTGCATTGATTTTACAACAATGGTCAATTGTGATAATGATTTCTTCTATCATAAGTCTCTTCTTGAAATTCAAAATGAGAACTTTGAATCTCGTTCTTGGTGGAGTGGCGGAACGCGTGGTATGCGTATTTGTGTAACAACAATTGCCAAAGTCGTTGGTGCTAAATATATAATTCCTACTAGAATTAATATGATTTATGGTATAATAGAGAAGATGAAAAATAGTTAGGAGAAAATTATGAAAAAGGAAAAAGTAATAAAATATATTTTATTAGGTATTAGTGCTATTTTAGTAATTGCCATTATAGTAGCGATGATTATTAATTCTAATAACCGTCAAGTTAAAGAAAATGAAGAAGATACAGCTAAGACAGAAACTACTAATAATTATCTTGTTCATAAAAGTTACGATGGAAAGTTTAATATTTCTGCTCCTGCTACTTATAAAGAAATAGATGATAAATTAAGTCTAAATAAAAAAGCTATCATTGAGTTAAATGATGAAGATCAAAGCTCTTATGTACTAGTAATAGTGACACCAAAAGAAAATTCTGATTCAGGATTCAATGAATATAAAAAAGATGTTTTTAAACAAAGAGAATTATTTTTTGATACTGAAATAAGTCGTTATGAGAGTACGACAATTGACAATCATGAAGCCGAATATGCCGAAATATATTATACAAATCCTTCTAATATTAATCTTTATATTAGATCTTATGCACTTGAAACAGATAATTATTTTGGGCAAATAGTTTTGTGGACTTTAGCTGCAAATGAAAAAAATGTTCAAGAAGAATTCAATAAAATAGCTAGTAGTTTTATTGAACTAGATAAAAAAGATTAAGAGATGAATACCATCTCTTATTATTTGCCAATTTATATGAATAAATGCTATAATTTTAAAAGATAGGTGGTGATATTAATGAGAACATACAATTCAATTAAGAATATGTTTTTTTCAGTAATATCTAATGCCTTAACAATTATGATTGGTTTTCTTGTTCAAAGAGTATTTTTGGATTCTTTAGGAACAGAGTATTTAGGTTTAAATAGTCTTTATACTAATATTGTCAGTATGTTAGCACTAGCTGACTTAGGAATTGGAACAGCTATAATCTATAATTTATATGAACCAATTGCTAAAAAGAATAAAAATAAAATTAAATCATTAATGCGTTTTTATCGTAATACTTATCGTGTTATTGCTCTTATTATTTTGTTAATGGGTTTATTAGTAATACCATTTTTACCAATCATTGTCGGTAAGACAACAATACCCGTTACGAAATTAGTTTTATTTTTCTTATTATTCTTATTTGACACAGTTGCTTCTTATCTTTTGTGTTATAAAAGGAATTTATTATATGCTGATCAAAAAGTATATGTAACATCAATTGTTCATATTGGTTATTTATTAGTTATGAACTCACTATTAATTACCATTTTATTAACAACTTCTAATTTTTATCTTTTCTTAATTATTAAGATAATTATGCGTATTCTAGAAAATGTTATTATTAGTATTATAGCTGATAAAAAATATCCTTATTTAAAAGAAAAAGAAGTTAAGAAATTACCTAAAAAGACAATTAATGATATCATTTTAAAAGTAAAAGGTTTAGTTTTCCATAAGTTGGGTTCATTCTTTGTTTTAGGAACAGATAATATTTTAATATCTATGTTCTTAGGTGTATCAATAGTTGGACTATATAATAACTATTATTTAGTCATTTATGCTTTAAATGCTTTAATAGGACAAGGATTTACGGCTTTTACCGCCAGTATTGGTAACTTATTAACAGTTGAAAATAGTAAGAAGTCTTACGAAGTATTTAAAAGAATAAGATTTTTAAACTTTTGGATATCTGGTTATACCGCAATTAGTATTTTAACAGTTATGGAGAGTTATATATCTTCTTGGTATGGTGAAGAGTACTTATTACCAACAATAGTTTTAATAGTTTTAGTAATTAATTATTATTTAACAGTTATGCGTTATAATGTTAGTGTTTTTAAAGAAGCAGCGGGTATTTTTCATGAAGACCGTTATATTCCCATAATGGAATCAATAACTAACGTTGTAGCATCCTTAATCTTCTTAAAATTCTTTGGTCTTGCTGGGGTATTCTTAGGAACAATTGTAAGTAGCTTATTGTTACATCTATATAGTTATCCTAAATATGTTTTTAAACCATTATTTAAGGAAAAAACAAGTGAGTACTTTAAATCAATTATAAAATATTTTATACTATTTATAGTGAGTGCTGTTATTACATGGGGTGTTTGTTATTTAGTAAAAGTTAATAGTTCTATACTTCAGATGATTATTAATATTGGTATATCTTTAATAGTACCAAATCTTATCTATTATATTGTTTTACATAACCACAGTGAATATAAGTACTTCAAAAAATTATTAAAAAAAATAATTGATAATAGAGTAAAAAAGGAGTGTTAAAATGGAGTTATTAAAAGGTTTTATTTCACATTCATTAGCGGTTGTCTTAATGTTAGCTATTGTCTTCTTAACAGGTAGTTCTTTATCAAGAGAATTCTTGACTTATGATAACTTTTATAAAGCTATGGATGATGCTAATCTATTAGAAGAAGTAATAAATGATGTGGCTCTTTCCAAGGGAATAGGAGTTCCTGAAGAAATATACGATTATATTAAAGTTGATGATATCGTCTATGACTATGTCACTAACTATGTCTTATATGATATTAATATTATCAAGGAAAAACCTACTATTGATAGTAAAGTATTAAATGAGCGTCTTGCACGTGCCATTGAGAAGTTCATTGATGATAACATTGTTAAATATGGAGATGATATAGATGCATTTTTAAAAGAACAGGGACTTGATATAGAATTTAAAGAAATAATAGAAGATTATATTCTTGAAAAGAAAGCACTTGATTTTAGTAAGATCCAATATATAAATGATAAAGAATTAGAGTTTGTCTATGATTATATAGATGAACAAGTAGCTAAATTAGAAGGACAAACGATTGTTTTTGATGTAATTAGATTTATAACAAATAAAGATTATTATAATTATAGCATTTGGATAATTGTAGGATGTCTTATTTTAATAACTTTGATAAATCTAAGTATTCTTCCAACACTATCTTTATCAATAGCACCAGTAGCACTTACCGCTGTACTATATATAATTATTTATTTAATTACTTCTAATGTTAATTTTAGTGGAGGACTTGCAGCGGATATAGCTAATCCATTTCTTAGTATTATTAAAGAACTTTCTTTAAAGTATTCTATAGCTTTAATTGTATTAACATTAGTAATAGTAGTTTTATACTTCTTATTTAAGAAAATTAAGATTGCTATTTCCCATAAAAAGGGTGTAGCGACTTTAGATACTGTTTTTGATGATTATAATAGTGAAGAAGTAGTTAAAGAGATTAATCAAGATACTGAGGAAAAAGAAAATAAAACAGAAGAAAAAAGCAACGAAGTAAAAGAAGAAAAGTAATGCTTTTCTTTTTTATATATTAAAATGTAATTGATATTTAGAAGTAGATGCTATAATATTTTAGTAGGTGATGTTGGAAATGGACTATAAAAAAATAGGAAGATTCATAGTAGAATTAAGAAAAGAAAAAAAGATGACCCAAGAAGAACTAGCAAGTAAGTTATTTGTTAGTAGAACAACAATTTCTAAATGGGAATTGGGTGCTAATACTATTAATATTGAAACCTTAGTTAGAATTTCTGAAATATTTAATATAACCATTGAAGAACTAATGAATGGTGAAAAGATAAATAGAACAAAAACGACATTAAGAAAATACTTGTTTCTAACTATTAGTATACTTTTTATTTCATTAACCGCATTTTTACTATATTATTTTATATATAATTATAATTCTATTGCTGTTTACGAAACTCATGGAACTAGTGATAATTTTGAATTGCATAATGGATTAATCTTTGTTTCTAAAGAAAAATTTTATATCAATATTGGTTATATTGAAAAAATAAAAGATGATGATATTAATTCAACAAAATTATATTATGAAAAAAATGATAAACAAATTATTTTGTATGAAGGAAATGATGATGAACCAATAACTTACACAAGTACCTATGATGGTGATATTCAATTTCCCTATGATGATTTAAAATATCTTCTCAATAATCTATATTTAGAAATAGAATTTAATGGCAAAGAAAAAGATACAATAAAATTAAATACTTATAGAACATATTCTAATAAAGCATTATTTACCAAAAATAAAAAAACACTTAAACAAGAAGACGTCTATAATTTTGATACCAATATTCCAAAATATGTAAAGGATAACTTTAAATTTAGTTCTAATGACAACGGATATATTTGGGAACGAAAAGAGAATGGTATTGAAATTAAAGAGTCTTATTTCCCAGATGTTACGACATACTTTGTAAGCGAGATATATGGCGATTATGAGGAAAAGTATATATATACTTATCCTAATGACTATTCTTATTCTAAAACTAATATTCATACTGGAAATATTGAATTGGAGTTTACATATACTGATGATAATGATATTAAATTATGTTTAAACGGAAATTGTGATAGTGAAAAAATAAAATATTTTAATGAAAAATATTTAAGTAAAGTTGATTTTAACTAATGTGACGATTCGTCACATTAGTATGTGATAATAAATCGCTTTACTTTTTTATTTTTGAAATTTAAGATGAATTTGAAAGGAGAAAATACATGAAGAAAAAGAAAAGTTTAAATCAAAAAGTTATTTTTGGATTGGTTATTATCTTTTTGGTAGTCATCCTATTATTTGGTTGTAAAAAAATATATATTACTTATAAGCAAAATCAAGAAAAAAAAGCTATTGATACAAGAATGGATGAACTTGCTTCATCACGAGTTCGTAAAGCATCTTATCTTGAAAAAAGTGATGGATGGTACTACTTTATGACAAATGACATAGTTGGTGATATACAATATCCATATCTTGATGGATGTAATATAAAATATGCGACATTATCCGATAATTATAGAATTGATACCAATTTATCTGAATCTTCAAAAAACTCTAAAGTGTTAGTAACGCCACCAAGTCTTTCAACTTCATATAAAACAAAAGATGGTCAGAAATTTGAAGGTGAAGAACTTAATGAAATAAACGATTTTTTTACAACAAATTCTTGGAAAAGAGAGATTAAAGCTAATGATTTATCATCTTTAAAATTAATTAATTTTAATGTTAATGATATAGTTAAATTATGGAATGAAATGTATAAAAGCGCTGGTTTGTCTTCTTTTGGTAGTTATAGTAGTTACAATGAATGCATGATAGAGAAGAATACTCTAGATGATGATCACTTCCAAGTCGGTGTCATATTTAATTATGGAAATATTGAAATAGTTAGAATTGATTATGTTTATAAAAATGGTAAACATTTAACTGATATAGTCGACAATGGTCAACCAACTAAATTACAAATTGAAATATACAATAATATAAAAATGATAGAAAAAGAAATATTGAATGATAAAAATTTTTATTTGAATAATAAATTTACTGAATTAAGAGAAGATGATTTTTATAAGGATCTTTTTAAAATATTTGAAAAAATTGAAGAAAACAAAAACAAATAATTATGATTAAATGAAAGGATAAATATATGAAGAAAAAAAGTTTAAATCAAAAAATTATGTTTGTATTTATAATTATATTTTTAGTCGCAATTATTATATTTTCCATAAATAAAATCAAGACAGTTTATGATAAAGAACAAAGAGAGAAAAAAATTAGAGAAGAAGAAGAGAAAGTTGCCGAAAGTTCTGTTGTTAAAAGAAGCTATTTAGAAAAAGAAGATGGTTGGTTCTATTATATTACTATTGATCGTGTTCAAGAAAAAGAAAAATATATTTATTATAATTATTTTTCAGGTTGTAATATTAAATACGAACACTTAGATGATAATTATAGTACACTTATAGATGGAGATGGACACATATCTAAAATACCATCAAGTTCAGTTACGCTTGAAAGTTCATATAAATCAAAAGATGGCAAAAAAACAGAAACAGATGAATTAAGTGAAATAAACCAATTGTTAAATGAAAATTGGGAGAGAAAAATAAATAATGACGACTTAAAAAGTATCAAATTTGTTAATTTTGAAAAAGATGATATTGTAAAATTGTGGAATGATGCATATTCAAAAAAATATCAAAAAACAGATGATATAATAGGAAAATATATATCACTTAATACTTGTTCAATAACAAAAGTTAAGAGTAGTGAAGATCACTATCAAGTTGGATTACTTTTAAATTATGGCAATATAGAAGAAGTTAGAATTGATTATGTATATTCAAATGGTACATATTTAACGGATAAGATTGCTTCTAACAAAGCAACTGATAAAGAAAAAGAAATTTATAACACGATTAAAGAAATGGAAAAAGATATTAAAAAGAATGGGAAGTTCTCTTTAGACAAAAAGTTTGATAATTTAAAAAACAATTCAGACTATAAAGAGTTATTTCAAATATTTGAAAAAATTGAAGGAAATAGGGATAAATAATTATGATTATATGTAAAAATATCAAAAAGAAATTTAATGATGTTACTATTTTTAAAGATTTCTCTTATAAGTTTGAAGATAAAGGCCTATATGTTCTTTATGGTATTAGTGGTAGTGGTAAAACAACTCTTCTTCAAATCCTTTTAGGAATTGTTAGTTTTGATGATGGAGAAATAGCTTATGATGGTAATGTTTATAAAAAATGTGTTAATTACAATAACATTCAAGATAAAATTGCTTATATTTCCCAAGACACATATTTTATTGATTATTTAACAATAGAAGAAAACTTAATATTACAATCAAATAAGAATAAAGATGAAATTAATAACTTAGTTAAAAAGTTTAATTTAAGTCGCTGTTTGAAAAAGTTCCCTAATCAATTATCGGGTGGAGAAAGACAGAGATTTGCTTTGATTGGCAATATTTTAAAAGATAAAAAGATATTTCTACTAGATGAACCAACGGCTTCATTAGATAAGAAAAATCGTGATATTTTTTATGAAATGCTTGATGAATTAAAAGAAAAAGCATTAGTAATTTGTGCTAGTCATGATAGTACTATCTTTTCTTTGGAATGTAAAAAAATAGATTTCAATGATTTAGATCAATATAAAGATAAAGATTTAAAAGTAGATTTATCTAAAAAAATTAAATATAAAAGAAAAAATAGTTTTTTTAAAGAGACTTTTATCGTTTTAAAATATTTATGTCGTCAAATGTTTCGTTTTGAAAAGAAAATATTATTTCTTTTTACAACTATTTTTTCCGTTGTTTTATTACTTCTTTTTGCATGTACTGACTATGATACCAAACTTATTAATCAACTAATTTATAATAATGATTTAAAAGCAACTGGAATATTTTGTTCTCTTGAGACAAAAGACTATTGTAATAGTATTTTATCTAATTATGATGTTTCTGAAGTCACTTATAACTATATTAGGAATACTCCAATGAATTCTTATGAAGAAGAAGATGGTTCAGGTATTCAAACTGATTTTGCAGTCGATATAATTACGCTTCCGGAACATAAAGATAATTTAGGTGACATCGATAGTAAACTACTTTATGGGCATTATTTTGAGGACAAAAATGATATTATTATTGGCTATGAAGAAGCTTTAGAATTACAAAATTTAGATGAAAGTAAAATAAAAAACTTAATCGGTGAAAAAATAGAACTTAATCTTCCTGATGGTAAAGATGAATTTGAAATAGTTGGTATCTTTAATAAGATTGATGAAGATAATGAGACACTTTGGAGGTCTACTCTCGGTCAATATGTCTATGATTGGTATTATTTTTTAAGTAATAGTTACATGGAAAAATATTTACAAGATGATGTTTTAGGAAGTGATGAATTAAATTCTAATTATCCAGCAACCTCTCTAACAGTTTACTTTAATAATAGTAAAGATTTCATGAGTTTTTATAATAAATACAAAGGTAAAGATTATAATTCTAATTCGCCTATTGTTTTAAATGATCCTATTGATAATTTTGTTGAATTTGAAGTTAATGATGAGTTAATTCAACAATTGTGTTTTTCCGCAAGTGTTGCTTTTTTAGCCTTAGGACTTATCTTTTATTATCAAATTCATAAAACAAGACTTGCTCATACAGAACACAATTATAGTATTTATGAATATTATGGTTATCGTGAAATGAGTGTAAAAACAGCTACTTCAATATATTTCCTACTTTATATGTTTTTCATAATTTTATTATCTTCTTGTTGTTCTATTCTTTTATCAAAAGTATTAAATTACACTATTACTAGTGGTGGCTTCCTTCCATATCCACTATTTATGATAAGTATTAATTGGGTTTTAAGATTATTAATAGTTAGTGGCGTTTTTGCCTTAATTGAAAGTCTTTTTCTCAACCATTCGCGCAAGAAAAAAGGTTGGTTTTACTTAATTAAAGAAAAGAGTGATCTATTATGATTGAACTAAAAAATATAACTAAAAGTTTTGATCACATCGTTTTAGATAAAATTAATCTAAAATTACAAGAGGGAAATATTTATGTCATTAAAGGAATAAGTGGTAGTGGTAAAACAACTTTATTCAATATTTTATCTTTTCTAGATACTAATTATGAAGGTAAGTATTATTGGAATAATAAAGATGTCAAAAAGATGAATAGAGATGATTTACAAACAATAAAAAATAATATTTCTTATGTTTTTCAAAAGAGTTATTTATTTAAAAAACTAACCATTAAAGAGAACTTGTTATTTATTAAAGATGATATTGATAAGATTAAAGAGTATGCTAAAAAGTTTGATGTTGAAAAACTATTAGATAAAAAGCCAGAAGAAATATCCGGTGGTGAGAGACAACGCATTTCTTTAATAAGAGCTCTTCTTCTTGATAGTAAGTTAATAATTTTAGATGAACCGACTTCTTCTCTTGATAAAGAAAATGCTGAAATATTTCGTGATTATTTAAAAGAAATTATTAATTTAGATAAAATTATTGTCATTGCTACACACAAGAATATTTATGATGAAATAGCTAATTGTATTTATGAGATTGATTTCGGTAGATTAAAATTAGTTAAGGAAGAAATAAATGAAAAAAATGATAACAATAATGATAATAATGATGAAGAACAATCGTCTTTTTCGAAATATGACTTCCTTTTTGTAAAAAGGCGCAAAGAAAAAAGAATTGTTTTGATGATTGTTATGACACTTTTCTTCTTATTACTTTTTAGTGGAATTTCTATTATTCAAAACTTAAAGAAAGAATCCATTAAAGACTATGCTAAAAAATATCCAATTCAAGTTTTAAACATTCGAGAAGATGATTTACCATACATTGATTACAAAATAGAAAAAGAGTATTTTAACTACAATATAGTTAAAGATGATTATAAAGCATATACATTATTTGATGCTAATGATTCTTATTTTCAAAAACAAGATTTAATAAAATATGGACATTTCCCTAAAACTGATGATGAAATATTAGTTAATGAAGAATTTGTTATTAATAAAATGCAATTAGAAAATGAAGAAGCTATTGGTAAGACAATCGAAATAGATGATAATGTTTTAACTATATCAGGTATTATTTGTGGTACCGATATTTATACATGGGAAAACAATGAAATATATACTGATATTGTTGATGTAGAAACTAATGAAATAAAGCCTGCGATTTTTATTCTCTATAACAAAATTAAAGAAATCAAGACAGCAGTCAAAGATCAAACTATTATAATCAGTATGTCTAAGAATGACATTATTGATATATATTTGAAAAGCAAAGATGGTTATGTAAAATTTTTTAATTCTGCTAGTTTAAATCATTTTCATACTATAGCTAATAAAGAATATACTATTTATAATTATGTGAAAATATATTTAGAGATTGGTTTAGTATTTATATTATTTATGTTTGTCTTTATGATTAGTAAAATACTTTTAGAATTATATTATAATAAAAGGCAAATTGGTTATTTAAGACTATATCGTGTATCAAATGATCGCATTCATTTAATCTTCTTAATTGATTATTTGACGGAGATATTATTAGCCTTTATCTTTGCTTGTATAATTTTTAATATAATTTGTTTAATTATTAAATTATCTATTGATTGGAATTTTTATATTTCCTTAATTAATTGGGGAATAATTATTTTTATATCAATTGTATATTTTTATGGATTAGTTACTATACCTATTATGAAGTATTTAAAAAAAGATATTTTAGAGTGTATTAACTACGATTAAAAGTTTAATAGAGAAAAGTAATGCTTTTCTCTTTTTTTTAATATATAATGATAGTGGTGAATATAATGCGAAAGATTAGTACTAAAGAAAGTGAAATTGGTAATTTCTTAAATAGTAAGAGAGATAAGGCTTATATTGATATATATCGTGAAAATGATTTTAGTGGTTTAGGAATATTAATTGATAATGAATTAAATATTTATAAGTATGAGTGGAAGACTAGTTTTAGTAGTAAGACGAATGGTTTTTCAATTAATAATGCTTTATATGAAATAAAAGAAAAAATAGATTATGAAGTAATAGAAGATTATTTATTGAACAAGTTAAATATTACTAGTAGCGAATATATAAATGATTATAATGATGATATTAGAACAACAGAGATAATTAGATTAAAGAATTGTGAATGTGAATTAGAAAATAGTAATCTATTTGAAAAGATAAAAGAAATGATAAATAGTCAAATAAAAGAGAATTTATGAAAAAATATTAATAATTAGTATCTTATATGAACAAAGAGAATATGGAAAAAACATATTCTCTTTATTTATTTTTAAACATTAATGTCAAATAAAAAATACTGGTTATCCAGTATTAATATAATAACAATATCTTAACTATCTAAAGAGGAATAAAGTTTTATACTTTATTATATATCTTTTATACACTATTCATTATTATTGTAACATAATCTAACTTTTATTAATATCCATTTTTATCATTTTTTGATGAAAAATTAATGAAATTTATATAAAAAATTGAAAAGTCTAATAACTATATTGCATTAATGTCATTTTTTTGATTTAAAAAAATTGTTTTATGTTTATTTATAAAAGTCAAAAATTAAGTCTTAAAATTTATAAAGGAAGGAGAAAAATATGCCTAAAAAAGGAGAAAACATAACTAAAAGAAAAGATGGAAGATACGAAGCTCGATTTGTTAAAGAACGAGATGAGTATGGTCGAATCAAAAAATATGGATTTGTTTATGCTAAAAGTTATTTAGAAGTGAAGAAGAAACGAGATGAAAAAATTAAAAATTATGAAAAAGATAATCAATTAAAGAAATTATATCAAAACAAAACAATAGCTTATTCTATTGATAGATGGTTAGAATGTAAAATTTCTTTAAAGGATTCTAGTTATACAAACTATTATTCAATTATATATTCTAAAATAATCCCTTTTTTTAAAAATAAAACATTAAAAGATTTAGATGAAAATATTATTTTAGATTTTATTAAATATCTACAACAAGAACAATTAAGTAATAAACGAATAAAAGATATTTTACTAGTGTTAAAACAATTTTTAAAAGAAAAAAATATTAACATCAAAATTGAATTGCCTAAAACTTCACCTAAAAAAATAGAAACTTTAAAACTTGAAGAAATTTCACTTATTGAAAAAGCAGCAAAAGAAACTGATGATGTAAAAATATTTGCAATTTTACTTGTTTTATTTTCTGGACTGCGTATAGGGGAACTTTGTGCTTTAACTTGGGATGATATAGATTTAGAAAACAAAGTAATACATATAAATAAAACTTTAATTAGAGTAAAATGTAAAGATCCTAATAGCAAGGTTAAAACAAAAATTATTTTGGATGCACCTAAGACAAAACATTCTATTAGAGATATTCCAATAAATGAATCAATTTTACCATATTTGAAAAAATTTAAAAAAGATAATAAATGCTTTTTCTTAACAGGAAATAATTCTTTTATTACAACTAAAAAATATTATTTCTTTTATTTGGATGTTCTTAAATCACTATCAATAAAAAAATATAAATTTCATATATTGAGGCATACTTTCGCTACGCGTTCTTTATTATGTGGAATTGATATTAAGACTTTAAGTGAAATACTTGGACATTCCAGTGTAAAAATTACTCTTGATCTATATGTCCATGTTAAAGAAAATGAAAAACTAATCCAAATAAATAAACTAACATTAGTAGCATAATAGAAGTCATTTATAAGAGTCAAATTTTAAAACTTTGTTTTTTTTATATTCATTTAAAATAAAAAAAATAAAGTATAAAACTTTATTCCTTGAATATCAAAACTATTCACTTAGTATGAATATTTGTAGTTATATTTGTGCTAGGAATAATATCTCGAGATATTATTAAAAAATCGTTTTAGTTAGGAGGTGAAAAAATGGAAAAAGATAGAAGTTCTAAAATAATCGCAATAGTTGCTTTGCTTATTGGAATTGTTGGATTATCTGTTGGTTTTGCAGCTTTTTCAAATAGTTTAATTATTCAATCATCTTTGAATGTAAAACCGGACGCAAGTACATTTAATGTTGACTTTTCATCTAGTATTGAGTTGGTGCAAACTGAAGATATTGTACCTACAAAAATAGGAGATGTAAAAGAACAGACTAATGGAAAAATTAATAATGATAATTCACCAGTAATTTCAAACTTGGGTGCAACGTTCACAGCTCCTGGACAATCAGTTACATATGAATTTTATGCATATAATGCAGGAGAGTATAATGCATTCTTAAAAAGCATAACTTACAATAATGTTGCTGGTAAAAATGAATCTAAAGTTTGTACCGCATTGGCTGGAGAAACAAATTATGTTGATGCCGCGTGCAAAGATATAACTTTAGAAGTAAAAGTGGGTAATGACATCACGACTACTGGATCGAAGACTGATATTAGTAACCATAAACTTGAAATGAAAAAAGGCGAGAAAATAACTGTAACAATTAAATATGAAACAAAAGATGCTCAGCAAAGAGCAGATGGAGATTTTAAAGTTGAATTTGGTGGTATAACTTTAAGCTATAGTTCAGTTGATTAATAATATTATAGGCACAATAGCCTATATTGTGCCTTTTAATATATTTTAACAAAACTATTTAGGTTAGGAGGATATGATGAAAAAGGGGTATAAAAGATTATTACTATTTGAATTGATTATATTTGTTATTTTAATTTTAAATAGTTTTGTATCAAGTATATTAAATAATTATTTCATGTTCTTATTTTTATTAATTATAACTTTAATATTTAAAAGTATATTTGGCTTTGAAAAAAATCGTAATAGGTATTCTAAAGATATAATATTTGATATACTGATAAGTTTATTGATATTTTTCTTATTATATTACTTGTCAGGAATTATAATTGGTTTCGCTAGAACTGATAATTATTATACTATTAATAATATTTTTAAATTTATTATACCAATTGTTTTAATCATTATGATAAAAGAAATATTACGATATATGATGTTAAAAAAAGCTGAGGGTAGTAAAATTGTGACTGTTGTCACCTGTATGTTATTTATTTTTCTCGATATAACAAATTCTATATATTATGGTGACTTTAATTCAAATTATGAAAAATTCATCTTTTTAGCATTAACATTATTACCAACTATCAGTTCCAATATCGTTTGTACATATGTGACTAAAAAAGTAGGATTTGTACCAGTGATTATTTATTTATTGATAACTAGATTATATCCATATTTAATACCAATTGTTCCAAATCCTAATGAGTATATGTCATCAATTATTAATTTTTTATTACCAGTTATAATAGGATATAGAGTTTATTTATTTTTTCAAAAAGATTATGATGCTGAAGTTGAACGTACCAAGCATTCTAATCAAGTAATTGGTTTAGTAGTTCCTGGTATTTTAATTATATTTTTAGTTTATATTACATCTGGATATTTTCATTATTACGCCATTGCCATAGCAAGTGGTAGTATGAGTCCTACTATAAAAAAGGGTGATGCAGTTATAGTTGAAAAAATAGATGGTGATTATGAAAGTTTAAAAGAAGGACAAGTTATAGCTTATAAATATGAAGATGTTACAATTATTCATCGATTAAATAAAATTGTTAAAATAGGTGATGAATATTTTTTCTATACTAAAGGTGATGCCAATACAACAGTTGATAATTGGGTTGTGAAAGAAGAGATGATTATAGGAACTGTAAGTTTAAAAGTACCTTTTGTGGGTATGCCAACTGTATGGTTAAATGAATTATAGGAGGATTAAAATGTTAAATGAAAAAAATAAAAATGAAAATGTTGATTCGAATATGAAGTTTGAATATCCTGAAGAACTTGATAATAAAACAAGTTATGAAGATAATGAACAAGAAATTCAGGTTAAACCTAAACATAAAACACATATAGGTTATAATGGTAGATTAATAATTGCTATTTCCATATTTGTTATTTCATTGATAATGTGCTTTTTATTAGTAAGTAAATCATTTAATTACCAAAATCCAAAGATAATAAATTATAATGAAAATGGTTCATTGGATTATAAAGTATATTTAAAAGAAAATGATTTTTATGAAGAAAAATATTTAGATGAAAATATGATTTATGTTGCTAATCTAATAGATAATATAAATATTGATTTCAATTATGACTTTAATATTGAAGAAAATAGTAATATTGATTTTACTTATCAAGTACTAGGTGATTTAATAATATCTGGACAAAATGGTACTTCTAATTTTTTAGAAAAAAAATATGTATTGTCAGAAGAAAAAGATACAAAATTATCAGATGCTAAAAATTTGAATATTAAAGAAAATATTGTTATAGATTATGATTATTATAATAGTATAGCAAACGATTATAAATCATCATATGCTGTTGATACTAATAGTTATTTAAAAGTTTATTTACGCATTAATAAAAAAGATTCAGATAAACTATTAGATATTAATGATAGTAGTGATGTTTCATTGACGATACCATTATCACAACGAGCAGTTGAAATTGCTTTAAATTCAATGGATTCTGATTCTAATAGTAAAGCTATTAGTGATGCTAAATTAAAATTTAATAGTACTATCTTTACTATTGAAATTATATTTATAATTATTGCCATAATATCTTTAGTAAGAATTTTAAAATTATTAGTATTATTAACTGCTAGAAAGAATGCTTATGACAAATATGTTGGAAAATTATTACGTGAATATGATCGTTTAATAGTTGAAACTATGACAGGCTTTGATATGTCAAATTGTAATATAATCAAAGTAAAGAGTTTTGAAGAATTATTGGACGTTCGCGATAATTTAAAATTACCAATTATGTATTATAGTGTTGTAAAACATAGTAAGTGTCATTTTTATATTAAGAATAATAGTGATATATATTTAGTAACAATTAAAGAAGTCGATTTGGAAGGAAAAGAAAATGAAAAGTAATTCTAAAGTGTATTTAATTACTACTTTAATTCTATTTGTAGTTCTTTCCATATCCATTGGATATTCTGCTTTTGGTACACAACTAAATATTGATGATATGACTTTGGTATATAGAATTGAAAAAGATATAAGAATTACGGATTTTAAATTATCTGAAACGAGTGTAGGTGTCCAGTCAAAAGCTGCTGAATACAATTATGATTCAATTGCTGATGTTATAGTTTTACCTAGTGCCGATTCGACTATTACTTATAAGGTTCAGGTAACTAATATTGGAACAGAACCAATGGGAATTTTTAATATTACTGGATTGCCATCTAATTTGACATATGAACTAAAAGAATATAATTTAAAAGACAAAATTTGTAATGGAGAGCAATGCAGTCAAGGTGTTGTAAAAGAATTTTATATTACGATAAAATATGCTGATAAAGCATTTGTTTCTGAAAAAATAGAATATAATATTTTATTAAATTTTGATTTTAGAGAATTCCATAAAGTTACCTATGTAGATTTTGATAATGGATATTCTAATTATCCAAAGGATGTTATTGATGGTGGTACTTTTAGAATGACTTTGCAGCAACCATATCCTGTTGGAGCAAAACCATTTATGGAAGGAGCATCTATTACTTATAAGTATGAGGGAGATACATTAGTAGTTGAAAATGTAACTGCTGATTTAGAAATAAGATCTAATTACATTCAGTATATTGAAGACTTAGTTGCTTTAAGCAATAATGTAAATAATGGTAATAGTTATAGTGGAAAAACTATTTATTTAGAAAAAGATTTAGATTTCAAAAATCGTATTTCTTATAGAAATGCAGACAGAACAGATTTCAATGATTTCAACAATGATAATATAACAGGTAAGATTTTGTATGCAGAACTAACAGAAGAGTCTGGGGCAGGATTTATGCCAGTTGGCAATAGACAAAATAATTTTCAAGGTGTTTTTGATGGAAATAATAAAAAAATTGATAATCTATATGTACATAATGTAACTACATCCGGTGAATATTTCGGTTTATTTGGTAGAATTTCTAATTCTATTATAAAAAGTTTAGAAGTATCAGGAAATGTTTTAATAGAAAATATTAATGATATTGGAGGAATCGTTGGATCATCTATTAATTCGTCACTTATAAATCTTGTTAATAGAGTTAATGTAACTAAAAATTCTAATGATTGGTCAACAGGAGGAATAGTTGGTTCTGTTTATGGTGAAATAAATATTAAAGAGTGTGTAAACTATGGAACTATTAAAAATGGTGGATGGTTAGGTGGAATAGTAGGCGGCGATGGAAATGGAAAACTAAGCATTGACTCATCTATTAATCATGGCTCTATTTTAAAAGAAGGTGGAACTGTCGCAGTTGGAATGGGAGGAATAGTTGGTTCTGCATCTACTCCTGATGTAAATGATGGTATTACAATTAAGAATTCATATAATGATGGAAAAGTAATTGATACGATGACATCAGAAAGAATTACTTACATGGGTGGTATAATTGGTAGTGTAAATGGTAAGACTTCGGTAAGTGTCTTATTAGAAAATACTTATAATAAAGCAGATGTAACTTTAGTTCATGATCAATTCCAAACTGGAAAGCATAGTTCTTTAGGTGGTTTAATTGGTTTTGCTACATATTGTAATTTTACAATTAAAAACTCTTATAATGAAGGAAATATATCTAATGGGGAAGACAATGCTGGATTAATAGCTTACGCTTCTACAAGCAATATAGAAATAGAAAAATCACATAATTCCGGTATGATTAAAGCAGATAATATTAACCCTGTAGATTCACGATTAGGTGGTTTATTAGGTTACACTCCAGTAAGTAATGTCAATATTTTAGATAGCTATAATGATAATCTAATATCATCAAAATCTGGCAAGGGTAGATATTATGTATCTGGAATATTAGGAGTCCATGATTATGGGAAGAATGTTAATATTATTAATACTTATAATATAGGTGATATTGAAAGCGGTGGAAACTCCAATGGTATAACTCATATCTATGGGAACCCAAATGAAGAAAAATATACTAATCTTTATATTGATAATTGTTATAATTTAGGTAGTATAACTGGAAATTCATCATATGCAATAGGTTTTATACATCAAAATGGTCAAAATATTACCAATATAAAAAATGCTTATTATAGTAATACACTTAAAAGTTCTAATCTTGCTAATATAGGTACATCTATGTCGGAAGCAAATATGAAAATAGATAGTTTTGTATCTACTTTAAATAGTAATGCTAAAAGTATAAATTTAGATAGTATTGTTAAAAATTATAAATTATCTTCTTGGATTTTAAGAGATAATTATGCGATTCTTCCTTTTAATAATATTGAAGATTTAAGTGGCAATAATCATACAGCGACTAACTATGGTGTGAAAACTACAGATGAAGGAGTAACTACGAGAACTAATACTGGTTTAGGATATATTAATACTAATATAATTAATATTGATTTTTCTAAAGGATTAACATTTATAACTAAAATTAAAGTTAATGACTTTTCAAATGGTATGGCTATCATGGGTAATTGGGAAACTAAAGGTGGTGGACTATACTATGCTAATTCTAAAATATTTTGTATTGACTTGTATGAATTAACTCCTAGAGCTGTATGTAGTAATAAAACATATTTAGAAAATACTTGGTATACCTTAGTGGGAACTTATGATAATAGCAAATTAAAGTTATATGTTATAAATAATGAAAATATTGATAATTATGAAATATCTCCAAGTGGAACTACTATTAGTCCTGTTCAAACTCCTATAACAATAGGTATGGACCCAGATTTATCAGGAGCAGATTTAAACGGTTATAATTATGGTCATAATCATGGGAAAATAATAGTTAAAGAAGCTCTTATCTTTAATCGAAGTTTATCTGAACAAGAAATTAAAAATAATTATGTTACTACAATAGATCCAATCAATAAATCTAATTTAGTAGCATGGTATAAATTTTAAAGAGTAAATTAACACAATGTATTTAGATAAGTTTTTAAATAAACAACATG
>CANQWJ010000003.1 GCA_947627525.1 uncultured Bacilli bacterium | reverse complement strand
AGTTTTTATTTTAAATACTCATCGCTAAAGCTCTACCGAACTCCCAGACTATCTGGGAGTTTTCTTACACAAAAAGAGACTTAATCGCTAAGTCTTCTTTTCTTCTTTACTATTAATTTATCAAAGGAACTGATTAATTCTGGTAAAAGCAAGAGAATCAATATTGTTGAACAAATTGTTCCTTCAGAGATAGTTGTACATATCTTACTTGCGGCAGCGGAACCAAAATAACCGACGACTAAGGTAACTAATGATAATATTAAGGCACTAGTTAAAATCGTATGAATTGATTTATTGTATGAATTGATTACCGCTTCTTCTCTACTCATTTTCTTACGATGTTCTAGATAATATGATGTGTAAAGTATCGCATAATCAATTGTTGCTCCCATCAAAATACTTTGAACAATTAATAATGATATGAAATAAACATTACCACTTTGAATTGATAATATTCCCATTGTCAAATAGATAGCCGTTTGAATTAAAATAACTAAAATGGCTGGGATTAAAAGTGATTTAAAAGTAACTGCTACAACAACAAAGATAAAAGCAATCGTTAAAATAGTAATTAAGTTTAATTCCCCTTGGAATGTTTTACTCATTTCATAAGCCATTGGTGAATTACCAACTAAATAAATACCATCTTTATTAGTTAGTTCTTTTTCTATCTTTTCTAAAAAGGCAAAGGTTTCATCATTTTCTTCTTCATAGGTAGTATTTAAAACCATTCGTGAATACTTTTTACCAATTAATTTGTCTTTAGCATCTTTAACAGTATCTTTTGCTTCAATTATATCTTCTTTCATATCTTCATCGATATAATCATCAAATCTTTCATCTTTTAAAATATCTTCATTTAAATATCTAACAAACTCTTCAATCGTTAAATTCCATTTGGCATTATAATCTTTAACACTACCATAATAAATATATAAAAGTTCTACTAAATCTTTTTCCACATCATCTGATAAACCATCAATTAAGGAATATAATGTATCTTTATCATACTTAACTTTATTTAAAGAATCATTAATGATACGATTAACAGTTTTAACTTTCTCTTTTTTAGAATTATTAAAACTACTATTATAATCTTTATTATCCATGACATTCTTTATTAAGAAATTAACAAATTCTTTATAAGATAATTTTACTTCTTGTTTTTGATAATTAACTTCATATAAAGAATATAATAGACGCATTTTATCTTTATTAATGCCTAATAGACTAGCAAGATTATTAGATGAATATTTAGTGTCATTCAAAACACTATTTGTAATTTTTTGTAAAAGAGTTAAATCATTAATTGTTGATTTTGATAGACTACCCTTTAATTGTGAATCATTTTGATGTTTTAAAACAAAGGTAATAAATTCTGTTGGTGTCAATTTAACAGTATTACTGTTTTGTAAATATACGATATAAACATTTTTAACAGTATTTTCATCTAGATCAAACATCTTAGCTAATTCTTGATATGAATATATTTGTTCTTCTTTGGTACTTTTCATAATTGAATACAAAGTATTAATATCTTCATTGTTCAATAATTTATTTTCAACAACAAAAGAAATAAATTCAAATGGTGAAAGTTTGAAGTCCTCCAAATTTCCTTCCAAACTAGAATGAATAAAACTATAACCAAGTCTAATTATTGATTCATCATAATTTAATAATGTTGCCATATCGCTATAAGATAGTTTAGTATCAATAACTTTTTCATCACTAAAAGTTTTTAAAAGATTTAATTTACTATTATCTTTATCATATTCACTAGCAATATTCGCAAAATCATTGAGACTCATCTTTGTCTTGATATCACTTAAACTGATGTAATATAAATATAGATTAGCCATTTTTTCATCATCAATGCCAAATAATTTACTCATCTTACTATGGGTTAACTTTTCTTTTAAAGTACTCTTATCAACAAACTTAGAAATAGTACGAAGTTTAGTTAGAGATGTATTGTCAACACTTGACGCATATTTACTTTTTAAGACATAGTCATTCATGAAGTTTACAAATTCTTTGACAGTTAATTTATTATTTGTATTCAATGAACGATAATAGATTAATAAGTCTTTAACATCGCTCTCTTTTAGTTCAAAAAGACTCGCTATTTCTTTAGCACTTCTTTTTTTATTTATAGAATTACTATCAGTGAAGTTTAAAAGACGATCGATGTTCTTTTTCATACTTGGGGTTATATCACCATTCATTTTATCATTATCGTAAACATCACTCTTAATAAACTTTAAAAAGTCATTTAAAGTTAAAGTGTTATCTTCTTTAGAGTTATAGTAATGATAATAAATAATTTTTAATAAATAGTCTTCAACATTAGTACCAACTTCTAAATCATCAAATTTTTTATTTAGTTTTTCATAAGGTAACTTTTGGTTAATCGTATTACCATAACATAGAACATCATCTATTTTCTTATTGTCTTCAAGAGTTGAGCAATAGTCAGTAATCAAGTCTTCATATTTGTTTTGATAGACAATAGCAATTTGATTATTTGTCGCAAAGATTTTCCCTACTTCATCATTCTCAACATCAGTATATAAAACTCCTAAATTACCTTTTAATAAATAACTAAAAGCAAAAATTAAAATGAAGACAATAACACCGACATAACGCATTTTATGAGCAAACTTTCCAAGAGTATCCAACTTTATAACAGGACTTTTCTTTTTAGTTTTTTCAATCCAGGAATCAAACATTAAAATTAGAGCTGGTAGACAAGTAAAGACCGTTAGAAGACTAAATAAAACTCCTTTCGCAAGAACAAAACCTAAATCCTTACCTATTGTAAAACTCATGAAAACAAGTGCTAATAGTCCGACAATCGTTGTAATAGAACTACTAGATATTGATTTAAAAGAAGCATATAAAGCTTTTTTCATGGCACTTACATCATCTTTATTGTGTTCTTTTTCTTGACGATAACGATTAATTAACATAATGGAATAATCCATTGATAAAGCTAGTTGTAAAATAGCGGCAATCGCATTAGTAATACTAGAAATAGATGTAAAAATAATATTTGTTCCCTTATTTAGAACTACCGCTAAAAGAATGGCGAATAAAAATAAGAATGGTTCAACATAGGAGTCACACATAATAATTAGAATGATTAAACCACAAATAATAGCTAAAACGACAATCCACAATGGTAGAATATCTTTATTTTCTTCAGCGATATCTCCACTCGTATAAATATCATAATCTTCATACTTTTTAATGACTTCATCATAGACCTTAGTAGCTGTTTTGGACTCATCGTCATCGTCAACAGTTATGACATATAAAGTATAAGGATCTTTATTGTATTCTTCGGTTTTCTCATAATCAACTTCATCAACGCCATCGATTTTCTTCAACTCTTGAAAAATCTTTTCTTTATCTTCTTTTTTTAGATCCTTAAACATTACATTTAATGAACTAGTTTCAACATTTTTAAACTCATCTTCCATAATATCTAGACCAATTTTAGTCTCTGAATCACTTGGAAGATATGCATAAATATCACGATTTATCTTAACTTGGTTTGCTAGAAAGAAACAAAGTATAGATAAAAGAATGACCATACATAAAACAATATTTCTCTTTTCAACAACAAAATCAGTAATCTTTTTCATGATAATCCCTCTTTCAACAAAATCTATCATATATTACTACTATTTTTTAAAAAAATTAACTACAAATATATTAACATTGTTAAAATTTGAACATTTTCTAATTTTTTGTTATAATATGCATTTGTGAGGTGTTACTATGAAATTAAAAGGAATTAATTCTTCTTCCAAAAGAACTATTGAATTAATTAAAGAGACTTTTGCCGAGTTAATGGAAGAAAAAAAAGAAATTAAAAATATAACTGTTACGGAATTAGTTAAAAGAGCTAATCTAACAAGAGGAGCTTTTTATTCCCATTATGATAACATCTATGAAGTAGCATCTGATTTTGAAGAAGAAATATTAAATCAAGTCTTTAATAATGAAATGACAATTAGTAATCAAAAAGAATTAGATGATTATTTAGATAAAATTTTTAATTATTTAGAAAATAATTATGATATTTATTCTAAATTATTAAATGCTGATGAAACAATCTATTTTATGAAAAGACTTAATAAAAAAATATATAGTTCTCTATCTAAGAATTCTAATATTAATTATTTAAATGTTATTTTCTTTACGGATGGAACTATTGATTTAATCATTAAATCTTTCCGTGGTGAAATAAAAGAAAACTTAAAAGAAATAAGTGCCTATGTCAAAAATATGGCTAATTATATTTTCTTTAGTAATAATTAAAAAAAGAAAAGTTGCTTTTCTTTTTTTATGTTCTATTTATTAAAACACATTCTCTTCGTTCTATTTCACCTAAAGCGAAGTCTTTTTTAGTATCAGAAAATAATCTTTTTAAAGTTACGCGACGATTATGGGTAAAGGGTTTATTCAAGATAATTTTTACTTGACTATCCCTATCATATTCTTTTTTATCCAAATAATATGGATCAAAAATATAGGCATATTTCTTGTCCATTTTGGTAATTATGACATAGTGCTCTTGAGTTTGCCAACACCTAACAAAAATACAACCATTATTTTTTAAACATTCCTGCATCTTTTCAAGCGTTATTTCGTCTTTTTCTAATCTTTCACAACGAACTTTAAAATTTTTAGAGTTAGCATATCTAGTAATCCAATGGGTCAATTTATTAATGGCTTCTCGACTTGTACCACCTTGACCTAAATTACCTTGTTCATCATAACAATCTAAGGTATAACGATGAATTGACTTTACTAATTCGGCTGGTATTTCTTCTCTTTCAAATAAATAACTAAAAGCATTTTGTAGTGATACTGTTCCACAATCAAACTCTGTTATTTGAAAACGCAAAGGTATCTTCATTTTTACCACCTCTTATACTAACCTAATTTGTCCCCATTTTCTACTTTTTGTTCAGGAACGACTAAAACGACACCTTCTTCACTATAAGTACCAAGAACTAGAACTTCTGATAAGAAATCAGCAATTTGTCTTGGTGGAAAATTGACAACCGCCAAGATTTGTTTCCCAATTAAATCTTCTTTACTATATAACGCTGTTATTTGGGCAGAAGATTTTTTTATTCCCAAACTGCCAAAATCTATTTTTAGTTGATAAGCTGGTTTTTTCGCTTTTTCAAAGTCTTTTACTTCAACAATAGTTCCTACTCTAATATCCAATTTTAAAAAATCATCAATATTTGCCATATATCCTCCAATAATTATTTTATCATAACAAGAAAAAAGTAACTTTTGTTACTTTTGATTCTCATAAATAAGCCCTTTATAATATTTCCAAGCAATCACTCTAAATGCTAATTTATTGATATCATCTTCTTTTAAAGTACCATCACTCAATGCTTTTTTGATTTCATTAATGCTCTTATTATAATCCGTTGTAATAATTAAATCATTACCAGCAAGAATAGCTTTAACAGAAGCATTTTCAATCTTAGAAACAGCACCCATATCTAAATCATCAGTAATGATAACACCTGTAAAATTCAATTCATCACGAAGTAAATTATGAATAGTTGGTGAAAGACTAGCTGGATTATCTTTATCAATATTAGAAACAACATTATGACTTACTAAAATAGCTTCTGCACCAGCTTCTATTCCTGCTTCAAAAGGTGGAATATCATTCTTTAAAATACTTTCATAACTACGACTATCGGTGGCACTACTAGTATGTGTATCAGCATTATTTCCATATCCAGGGAAATGTTTTAAAGTGTATGATACACCTGTTCCTTTACTAGCATTTATAACTGTTTTAGCAAAGTTAGAAGTAATATCACTATTTTGTTGAAGACTTCTAGAATACATGTAGTCCCCACTATTAGTTGAAACATCAACGACAGGCGCAAGATTTAAATTTATTCCTAAATTATTTAAAAGATTACTTTTTTCGATTGTATCTTTCTTAATTAAGTCTAGTCCACCCTCACTATACAAAGCACTTGGTGACTTAAATCTCTCACTGCGTAAATTAGGATTACTACTTACCCTAACAACTGTTCCTCCCTCTTCATCGACTGCTGTCAAAGAAGGAATTTTAGATACTTTTTGAAAATCATCAATCATTTTCTTAACTTCTGTTTCTGTTTTATCTGTAAAATCCTTACCAAATAATACATATCCACCAAATTGTTTATCTTTCATTACTTGAACTTGATTACTATCAGGATAACGTACTAAAAGAAGTTGATTAATTCTTTCATCTAAAGTCATCGTTTTTAATTTATTGAAAGCAAGTGTATAGTACTTACTAAAAAGACCATTATCAAGCCAATCATCACTAATTGTTTCACCTAAACCATCTTTTTCTTCAAAATCTTTCATTTCAACTAGTTTGATGTCTTTAACTTCGGCATCACGATTTAATAAACCACTATATTCAATGACAACTTTTGATCCAACTGTTAAATCACTACTATCACCTTTAAAGGTATATACGCCATCATTATCATCTTTAACTGTCAAAGAACCTTCACCAATTGATAAAATGGTTGCTTCAATTTTATTAGTCGTTGTCGTTTTATTATTATTCATATTTAAAACAAGTACCGTTCCAAGTAATACGACAAAAATAGCAACTATGGTTATAATCATATTTTTATTCATCTAAATCACCCTTACTATATAAATATGATAAGTAAAAACGAATATGTTTGTTTTTTATAAGAAATTATCATTACTTATATAGTATATCACATATATTTAGATTTTTTTTAAAAGAAAAATTATTTTCGCATAATTAGTTTCTTTACTGGTGAAGGAACATATTCTGATATATCTTTATTTTTTAAAAATTCTTGATAAACAAAACTTGAAGAAATCTTACCACAACCGAAGGCACGTAAATAGATTGTTTCTATTCCATATTTATCATTATAATTAGCTATTTCCTCTTCATAACGATAATCTGTTTCGTTTCTTATTCCTCTAATTAAAATACCACAACCATTTTCTTTAGCTGCTTTCCATGTCTCACCATCATATATAATTGTTTTGACATTATTTAATTTAGCTTCTCTAAGACTCTCTTCAATAGCTGTTTTCATATTTTCTTTAGCAAATCGCGGTGTTTTATCAGGATTAGTACCAATTCCTACTATAACTTGTTTAAATGTTTGACTAGCAATCCTCACAACTTGTAAATGTCCATTAGTAAAAGGATCAAAACTTCCTGCATAAAAAACAATATTTGACATTTTTATCCTCCAATCTTAATAGTTTGCCCTTCTTGAGCAAAGGTTGTATTCTTAAATATTCTCTGCGTTTCCAATTTATATTTAATTTTAGGAATCTCTGGCCAAAAGTGCGTTATCAATAGTTTTTTTACTTGCGCTTTTTTCGCAATCATTCCAGCTTCAACTGTCGTTAAATGATTATCTTCACTTTTCTTTTGACCACTTAAAAAGGTTGTTTCACATATTAGTAAATCAGCATTTTTAGCAAACTCTTCTAAAATATTATTTTGGTATCCTGTATCAGCTGAATAAACAATACTTGCATCTGTAGACGCTACTTTTATCGCATATGTAGGTACAGGATGCGGATTTCTCTTAAAACTTATTTTTAAATCATCCACTCTAATTGTCATTTTTTCGTCATAGAAAATAAAATCCATAAAACATTCCCTCATAGAAATTAAATATTTACTATCAAAAGAAGAATCTTTGGGAAGATAGACTTTTATTTTTTCTTTTAATAGACCAAGATGATGATAAACATATGAGGCATAACTAAGAGTTAATAAATCACCATAATGATCACGATGAAGATGACTAATAACTATTATTAAATTTTCTAATTTTTTGGGAAAAGACATTTCTCTTGTAATACCATTACCACAATCAAGTAGAATTTTATTATTATTCTCCTCTATCAAATATCCTGGACAATTACCTTTTTTCGTGCAGTAAGGCGATACACTTCCCAATACCTTTAACTTCATCAACATTAACACCCTCTTCATTATTAATTATTAAATCAAAATCATCTCTATTATATTCAACAGCATTTTTATCACGAGCATAAAAATGTTCTTTTGGAACTAGATCTCTTTCTTCAATTCTCTTTCTTCTTGTTTCAGTACTACAATCAACTAAAATCTTATAGTCGCACATACGATAAAACTTCGTAAGTGGTAACATCATCCAGTCAATAATAATATCTTTTTGTGACTCACTTATCATCTTTTCAAGGATGCGACTAGTAAAACTCCAAATCAATTCGTTGTACTCTTGCATTTTATCTTTGTCTTCATAAAGAATAGAAGCAAGTTTATGGCGATTAACTTGACCATTTTCAAGGACGTTAGGATACTTTTTTCTTATTATATCAGTAAATTCTTCAGTATCAATAATCATATGATTAATTTCATCGACATCAATTACTTGATATTTATTATCACTATTGATAAGTCTTGTGATAGTTGACTTACCACTTCCTGATTTTCCCATTATCCCAATTAACATTTTCATCCCCACCTACTTGCATTATAATCGATTTTAAGTTATAAGTATAATAGATATATTTTATATCTTATATAAGGAGTGATTATAATTGGAAAATATTAATTTTGAATTATATAAAATCTTTTATTTTGTTGCCAAAAATAAAAATTTAACTAAAGCCGCTAAAGATTTATACATATCGCAACCAGCTATTTCCCAAGCTATTAAAAAACTAGAAGAAGAACTAGGATTTAAACTATTCTATCGCATAAAGTCAGGAATGGAATTAACTAAAGATGGTGAAGAATTATATGATTATTTAAAGTCAGCAATTGAACATTTAAATAGTGGTAAACATCACTTATTGGACAACAAAAAAGTTAATCAAACAATTAGAATTGGTAGTGGTACAACCTTAATTAAATATTCACTAATTCCCGTTTTAAAAATCTTTAAAGAAAAGTATCCTGATATTAAATTTGAAATATCAAGAAATATTACTAGTATCCTATTAAATAAATTAGATAATAATGAACTAGACTTAGTTTTATTAAATGTCAATCCCGATAATAAAGATAATCACCAAATAATCGAAATTGAACAAGTTCAAGATGTCTTTTGTTATAAAAAAGATGCTTTTAATTTAGATGAGCATGAATATTCAATGGAAGAAATAAACTCTCTTCCCCTTCTCTTACAAAATGAATCTTCAACATCACGTCAATTCATTGAAAGAATAGCAAGCGATGAACACATCATTTTAAATAGTCAATATGATCTTGCGAGTTATGGACTAGTTATTGACTTTATTAAGGCGGGACTCGGAATTGGCCTAGTCAATTATAATCATATTAAAGAAGATGTAAAAAATGGTAATTTAGTTGTTTTAAATACTAAATTCAAAATACCACCACGCCAAATTGGAATTTGTATAAATAAAAAAATAACAGATAACTCTGTTATTCAAGAATTTATTTCTTATCTAAAAAAGAAAACTAAATAGTTCAATTATGATACCACTAAATGATCCAATCAAATAGATCAAAGCTAAAATGGTTAAATTCTCTTTCAAGTTCTTGTTGGATTTAAATAAGACTAGTAAAGCAACACCACTTCCTGTTAGTAATCCCGAAATGACACTAGCGAAAGAAATAGCGCCACCAATATATAACTCTGTTAAAATAATACTCGCACTACAATTAGGAATTAAACCGATGATACTCGCTAAAAAAGGACTGAGAATATTATCTTTCATAAATATTTTAGATATATAGTCTTCTCCTAAATATGTCATAATTATATTTAAAACAAAAGAAACAATGATAATGAAGAATAAAGTTTTTAGAGTATGCGTTAATGCAGCAAGAAAGATACCTTCTTCATCACAATGGCAATGTTCATCATGACAAATAGAATAGTCTTCTTTCTTTTTCTTTTGTTTTCTTTTACTCTTACGAAGAATAAAATCAATGATAAAACCAGCACTAATACCAATGATAAATTTAATTAATAAAATTTTAAAGATGATACTGAAACTCGCCTTTTCCATTATTAAGATAGGTAACATTTCATCACTTGTCGATAAATAAATGGAAATTAAAGTTCCTAAAGAAATAATTCTCGTAATGTAAAGATTGGTTGCTAAGACAGAGAATCCACATTGCGGAACAAGACCTAACATTCCACCCAAAAGTGGTCCTAAATAACCAGACTTTTCAATAATCTTTTTACTCTTCTTACTCAATTTATGTTCAATAAATTCAATTAATAAAAAAGCTAAGAAAAGAAATGGTAACAATTTAAGTGCATCTAATAAAGTATCTAAAACTATATCAAACACAAATATCACCCCTTTAAATGTATTTAAATTATATCAATAGATTAGTTATTTTTCAATGTAATTATATCCTGCTGCTCTAATTAAACGATTCATTATGGCAATCCCTATACCTTCTTTTTTAACACCTTCAATAATAATTAGATCAGGGTCATACTTATCAGCTTGACGAAGATAGGCAAAAATATTATGTGATATGGCATCATAATCTAATTTCTTACCATAATTTAAATATTTATAACAATCATATGAATATGCATGTTCATCGCAACCAATAATTAAAGTTTTTTCCATAATATTTTGTTTAATAATATTAAGCATTTCTTCATCATTATCACTATAAACTAATAAGCACTTGCTCTTAGGAGCATAATGTTTATATTTCATACCCGGACTTTCTACTACCCCATCCACTTTTTTAAAGAGGTTGTCTGATAATTTACAAACACCAACAACAGCCATAATATCTTCTGGAGTTATCTTTCCTGGTCGTAAAATGGTAGGAATATCATCAATTACTTTAACAACCGTTGATTCTATACCAATATTTGTCTTGCCACCATCAATGATTATGTCAACCTTATCTTGAAACTCATCAATTATATCTTCAACTTGCGTTCCACTAGGACGAGATGACACATTAGCACTAGGAGCTGCAATAGGAACACCAGCTGCTTCAATTAGATCATGAGCTATTTTATTACTTGGCATTCTAATACCAACGGTATCTAAATTAGCACTGACATTGTTAGGAATTATATCTTTCTTTTTTAAAATTAAAGTAAATGGTCCTGGCATAAATGCATCTAATAATTTCTTTTCCATTGTATTTGGTTCTTCAACTAAATCTTTAATCATCGCAAAATCAGAAACATGCACAATTAAAGGATTGTCGTTAGCACGTCCCTTAGCTATAAAAATATCATCAACAGCTTTAGAGTCTAAAGCATTTGCCCCTATTCCATAGACTGTCTCTGTAGGAAATATTACTAATTTACCATTTCTAATTTTCTCTCCTGACTTTTTTAAGGCCAAATTATTTATACCATTTTTAAAATCATAAACTCTTGTCACTTCAATCACCACGCATATTGTATCACGAAAATGTCAAAAGGTATACAGTCTTACAATGCCTTTTTTCCAAATCGTTTACTTTTATTTTGGTAAATGATAAGATAATTATATAAAATAAAAGGAGTAAAAATATGAATAATCAATTTGATCCCAATGATCAAAACAATCAAAATATGAATGGGATGAACCAAATTCCCAATAACGTTGGACCTGAACCAATGAATAACCCTGCTTTTAATGGTTTAGGTGAACAACCCAATGTGAATAATCAACCGATGAATAACTCTGTTCCCCCAATGACTGATCCTGCTTTAGTGGGATATGGTCCTAATGGAAATAATATGAATCAACAACCTAATACGCCTGGTAATCCTACAAATAAACAAAAGTTTAATCCGCTCATTATTGTCTTAGTAGTTCTTGCTGTTGGAATAGTTATTTTAGCTGCTACCTTTCTACTAAATAGTTCTAATGGCAATTATAAAGCACCAATAGAACAATATTGTAAAGCTTTCAATGATCTAGATAGTGAATCTCTAAAAAAGGCATTTCCAAAAGAAATACAAAATAATAATGACGTTTTTGAAGACATGGATAGTATGATTAAATCTATAAAAGAAACCACTAAAAGCCAACCCATTTCTTTTAGTATTAAATGTGATATTAGTGATGGTGAAAAAATTTCTTCTAGTGTTCTAAAAGAATACAATGACGAATTCAATAAAAATTATAAAGTTAATTTAAAAGTTAGTGCAATGTATGAAGTGGATGTTAAATTAAAAATGACAGCAAAATACAATGATCAAGAAAATAACAATGACCTAGATCATACAATGTATGTGGGAAGAATAAATGGTAAATGGTATATACTTAATGCTTAAAAAAATCTTAAACATATAGATGCTTATTTCAGCATCTTTTTTTATGCTTAAGATTTATTTTATTTATGACTTGGTTCATAATGATAGAACAATAACATAATATTAATGATTCCAGCAACACCAACTAGAATATAGATAAGATTTTCAATCATATCTATGCCACCAGTTAACATCGTTACTAAATTAAAATCTAATAAACCAATTAATCCCCAGTTAATTGCTCCTATAATTGTAAGTACCAATGCTACTTTTTGTAATATTTCCATTTTCTTACCTCCTACATATATATTTGGTAAAAAAATGTTTTTTATGCATTATTTATATATTTTTTTACATAATCTATATATATTAATAGATAAATAGTAGAACAAATAAAACCAGCTACTACATCAGTAAAGTAATGAACTCCTAAATATATACGACTAAGACCAATTAATAATATTAGTATTGCTAGAATTATTGTTATACCTATTTTAGCTTTTTTATTAATGTTAGTCTGCCATATTAAATAGATTAAAAAACCATAAAAGGCAAGAGAAGCCATCGCGTGTCCTGATGGGAAACTGAAACCACTTTCTTCAACTAAATGTGGAACACTAGGTCTTGGTCTTTGAATTAACATTTTTAAAACTTGTGTTATTAAGACCACACTAATTATATTTGCTGTTATCAAAATAGAGTATATTTTCTTTCTAAAAATTATAATGCTCAAAATAATTAATATTATTATGATAAAAGTACCACCAAAATTAGTAATACCAGTTACTATTTTTGTAAATAAAGGATTTTTTAAACTAATTAAGCAATTATAAATATAACTATCTATTTCTAGATAATCATTTGTTTTAACAAATACTATTAAAACTATAAAAATAATTGTAAGAATTGTTATCAATAAAAATTTAAGATTCTTTTTCATTTGCTAATGCTCCTAAATAATTAATTATTTTTCCTTCATAAATTAGTTTTAAATTGGGAATACTCTTAATGTTTTTTGGTCTTATTACTGAATAATCGCGATGAAAATCATAAATACCACTATCCTGAAGAACTTTACCAACGAACTGACTACAAACAAAATTATGATCACGATGATAAATGCGATTAAACTTGATATGTACTAAACCTTTAAGGTTATAATGATATTCATTTTGATGATCAATATATTTTTTTAATTCATGACGCAAACGAACTAAATCAACTAATCTAACTGGTAACTCATATATTTGACAAACAGCTCCTTCAAAAAAATTAGTTATGAGATTCATATCTTCCATGACAAAACCACTAGGAAACATCCACTTAGGATTTTTTCTTCCAAAACTATAAACGTTTTTTAACTTCTCATCAAGTGAAATACTAACATGAATGTATTTTTCACCAGACATCATTCGTAAAAATGTTGAAAAGTAAGTACCTGTATAGGAAAAGATGATATATATTTTTTTCATAATACTTCCCCCACCCTTTAATAATTTTTAGTTCCACAATTTTTACAATATGGTCCTTCTAGTTTTGTTCCACAATTGGAACAAAATTTAATCTTTGGATTAAAAACATTATAAATATATTTGTTCTGATTAGGATCTTGAAAAAGATTCGTTGTCACTTTAGACATACGACGAACACGTGATATAGCTAAAATGTAAAGACACACAGTATAAATTAAGAAAATGATCATTGAAAGACCAGTTCCAACCATTAATAAATAGTCAAAAAGAAAATGACAAGTTGCGGGAACTAACATACTCAACATTAGATAACGACTACTCTTATTTTTAATATTATGAATACTTGTGAGTTTAGCAAGACCTAAATAATATCCCATAAGGACCCCAAAAAAAGCATGTCCTGGAACAGAAAAGATCATTCTAACAAGCGCTATTCCAAAGGCAACAGCTACATTTTCACTACTAAAGACATAAAGTAGATTTTCAACAGTTGCGAAACTCAAAGAGACAAAAGCACAATAGACGATAGCATCATAAATATGGTCAAATTCTTTATTGTTCCAAGCCACAATATATGTAAAAATCCACTTGGAAAATTCTTCAATTAAGGCAATGCCGACAAAAACATAAATGGCAAGCGAAAATAGATCTAAGTTCTCATAATCCGTATTGGCAAAAAAAGGAACAATTAAATCCAAAAGCCAAGTTAAAACGAGAGTCAAAATAATTGATAAAAGACCACAACCAGCCAGCTTGACAAGTAAAGATGTCGGTTCTTTGGCTATCTTATCATTTTTATATATATAACTACCAAGAATAATAGTTGGTAAGATTGCTAGATAAAATAAATACATATTAATTCCTCCTACTAAATGATTATAATATTCTATCTAAAACTACTTTTAACACCAACTTTTTCACCCATTTTAACTATTGTTTCATAATTGTCACTGGTATTCTTTAAAATAGTTTTATTAATTTTGACCCTATCTTTAGTAAACAAGAGAACAATTGTTGAACCACCAAACTCAAACATTCCTTTTTCTTCACCCTTAACGAATTGGTGAGCTTGATGAAGATTAGTAATTTGACCTATTAACATTGCCCCTACTTCTACTTGAATAACTTTACCAAAGTTTTTAGTATTCAAAATGGTATATTCACGACTATTTTCTTTATAGACATCATACTTTTCAAAGGCAATAGGACGGACAGTATGTAATACACCTTTTATATGCGTACTCTTTTCATGAAAGCCCTCATCAATGTAACAATAATGGTGGTAATCATCAACACTTAGACGAAATATTAAACAGTATCCCTCTTCATATTCTTTGGCTAATTCGTCATTCTGTAAAAGATGAGAAATACTATAAGGTGTCCCTTTAATAAAAAAGATACTATTTTTATTGATTTTATATGCTGTCAACTTAGCATCACTTGGCGCAACCAAACTCGTTGCGTCACTATCTACTACCCTTTTTCCTTCTTTAACCTTGCGCGTAAAAAAATCATTATAAGAACGATACTTCTTTTCTTCATATTCATTAATATCAATATTATTTTTTTTGATAAATGACTTAATAAAAATAGTTGAAAAACGACTATTCATAAAATGACCAACAATTTTTGAAGTTGTTGGTCTTACCAAAATACTAAGAATTATTCTTCCTATAAAAGTATGATATAAAAATCTTAATCCCAAACTATCTTTTTTTGTAATTACTACCTTTTTCATAACTTCATTAACCATACTAGTAATAACAATTCAATCGCACCGACAATTGTCATTACAATCATTCCTTTAATAGTTGGTTTTTTTACTTTAAACTTAAACAAGAAAAGAAAAGCAATAACGGTCAAAACAATGGCATAAATCAAATAAAACTTATATTTAATATATTTTTTCAAAGCATAGATAACAGGAATAATTAAAGCATCACTAGTAACTGGTAATCCTAAATACTCCTTACGGTTCTCAGTAGTTTTCTTTTGACGAGCTTCTTCTAAGACATTAAAGTAAGCAAGACGAATTAGCGCTGCTAGGACGAAAAGAGCCATTATGGCAATTCCCCACCAACTTTTTAAACCTAAAGCATAACCGATAAAAGCTGGTAAAACGCCAAATGCAACCAAGTCGCTCAATGAGTCAATTTGAATACCAAACTTTTTTTCTTCTTCCGTTCTCTTGCGCGTTTTCGCAACCTTACCATCAAACATATCTAAAAATCCAGATAGCATCAAACAAACAATGGCATTAAAAATATTTCCACTAACGGCAAATGATATTCCAACGACTGATGAAATCAAACTCATATAAGTCAAAATAACCGTATAATTATAAAAACCTAACATATGTGGCACCTCTTTAAATGTTCTCCTTTTTAATTATACACTAAAAATCATAATAATCAAAGTTTAATGTCGTAATAAAAAGAAAAAGATTACTTATTTTCAAATGTCTTTTTTAAAAATAAGATTGATATTCCGCCAACTAGAACAATGATAATAAAAATAACTACTTTAGCCCATGTTGGAAAAATACTAATGATTGCTAAACTATCTTTTTTAGCATCACTTTTTACAAGTTGAAATTTAATGCCATTCTTTCCGGCTTCTTCTTCCGTCAAATTCCAAATATATTTATTATCTTCAGTACTTGTAGCATTATGATTCAAAACTTCACTATCTGTCTCTAAAATAAATTGACTATTTTTTAAGTTAGGACAAGTAAAATCACCATACAAATAAACGTAATAAGAAGAATCAAGTTCTTCAATGGTATTTAGTCCAAAGCATTCACTAACAACTACTAAATCTTTTAATTTTGTATCTTTTAAAACATGAGACAAATGAATATCATTAGGAGTACTATTACTTTCTAACTTAAACTTTTCTTTACCAGTTACATCAGCATAAGCACCACTATTTTTAATTGTCTCATAACTAGGATGAGCATCATCCTCTTCTTTTCCTGAAACATTTAAATATTCTGTAAAAACACCATCTTCATAAGTCAAACGATAGTTGACAGTGCAACCCGTTACGAGAAATAAAAGAATAAAAACTAACACTATCTTTTTCATTATTCCCACACTCCATAACCAGCAATATTCATATTATTTAAAGGTAAGGAACGATCTTGAATTGTATTACCATAATTACCATCAATTATTAATACTCTATCACCGGAAATACCTTTAACAATACCAATATGATCGTGTCCATTTTTGTTAAGATTCCAAGTGAAAATGATGATGTCTCCCATCTTAGGGCGATAATAACCACCAAAGTATGCTGAAGTCTCCCATCGCGTACCATTACGTCCAGATTCAAAGAACTGACGCCAACCAAGAACACCAGCTACAGATCCCATATCGATATTCAACTTATTAGGCCATAATCCCGCTTCTCTTGCGCACCACCAAACAAACATGGCACACCAAGCAGCACTATAACCATAAGCATCAGTATATTTATTTGGTCGCCCTAAAGGTCTTGAATGATCGATGCTATTGTATTCGTTTTGGGCAATTTGAACAAATCTTGCGGCCGCATCACTGGCTAGTCCTGAAGAATGTTTACTAGCTTCACGGGCTTTTTCAGCTGCTTTTTCATTATCTCCACGAACTATTTCGCGAGTTGCTTCACGAATTTTTCTTTCATCTTCAGCACGTTGTTTTTCCTCTTTTAATTTTTGTTGTTCAATTTCCTCTTCTTTTTTCTTCGCTTCCTTATAGACATTTATTGTTTCAATATTAGCTTCTGTCCAACAAGTTGATACCTTAATATTTGTTTGATCTAAAAGATTTAAAAATAGATTGACTAAAACGGGAACAAAAAAGATACCAACAGCCGCAATAAATTTATGAACAGTTTTTGTCATGACACTACTTACTACTTTACCATCAGGATTAAAGACAATACGACTAACTTCAAAAGCTGCCATAATAATCAAAATAATAGGTGCTACAAAACATATGATTTCAAATAAATTTTTTAAAAACAATATTGTTGATAAAACTGAATAGTCTTGACATGAATCTAAAAAGTATATCATATAAAACACCTCACTATTTTATTATAATATACTTTTTCTTTTTCTCAAACTATTATTTTAACAATGGAAGAAATATATTAACAGTCGTTCCCTTATTACGAACTGATTCATAAATCATTTTGCCATTGTGACGACTGATAATATTTTTAGATAAAACTGTGCCAATACCCATTCCTAATTCTTTACTACTCTTTTCTTCCTCAACAAAAGATAAGTCATCAAATCCTTTACCATTATCACTAATGGAAATACAAACATCATCTCTAACAATAGCATTATCAATTTCTATTTTTAAATCTTTTTCTCTTGATTCCACACTATTTTTTAAAACATTGATTAAGACTTGTTTTAATTTATTATAATCTCCTAAAATATAGACATCATCATCAATATATTTAACTCTATAACTAATCTTATTTTTCTTAAATAAATCTCTTAAAGTATCACTAACATCTTCTAATAATAAATTAATATCTAATATTTCATAATTGATATTATCCTTAGAAAAATTTAAGCCATCTTGAATTATCTCAATTGAACGGTTGACCTCTTTTTTAATAATATTTAGATATTCTTTATTTTTACCATTATTGATTCTTATCATTTCTAAATAACCTTTACTAATACTTAAAGAGTTCTTAATCTCATGCGTTACAACACATAAGTAATTCTTTATATTAGTATTATTATCAACACTTTTTTTAATTTTTTCTAATTCTTGTAAAGAAACATTTTTATTTATCACATAATAATAACTAAATGACAAAGTATAACTAATAAAAATAGCTAACGATAAATAAAGAATTCCCATATTAAGAGATAAATTAGGATTTAGATAAAACAAATAAAAAGATAGGAAAAAAGTTCTAATAATTATATATTTATTAATTATAGAAGCACTATTTATATTCTTTCTTCGATCCCATAAACAGTTTATAAAATAGATAAAGTATTCAAATAATAATAGATAAGGACTAATACCTAGAAAATAATTATTGATAAAAATTAGTGGTATTAAAGTTAAAACACAAAAACGATTATTTCTTCTAATATAATTGAAAAGAATTGGTAAAAAGATGAAGATAGCTATTTCTAAAAAAGCTATTTTACCTAATAAAAACATTAATATTAGAGAAATAGATGAAGTGAAAATAAAATAATAATTATCTTTTTTAGGATCATTAAAAAGATAAATTCTTAATAAGAAATACAAGAGATATGGAAAAGAAAAGAAAATTAAATTTAAAATAAAACCATTAAAAAAATTCATACAACAATACCTTCTTTCAAGATATATTATATGAATTTATTTTGTCGAACTTTGTCGAAATAAGTCTTTTTTTAGATTATTTTAATTCATCAATATATTTTTTTAATTGATGAGATTCACTACCTAAAATTATTTTTAATTGATTATCAATTTCAACAATACCTTTAGCACCTAATTTTTGAATGGCTTCTTTATCAACTACTGATACATCTTTTAGAGTTACCTTAAAACGGGACATATTAGTTTCAGTCGCAATAATATTGTCTTTACCACCAAGATATTCAACTAATTTATTTAATTCTAAATGCGCATCTTTCTTACCAGCTTTTAAAACGGCTAATAAGATGATTAAAATAATAACACCAATTATAATATATTCATATGGAAAATTCATTTTCATCACTCTTTTCTAAAATTCTTATTTAATTATACTATTTTAATTATACTATAAAATTTAAAAAATACCAACTTTTATCTTCTTTCTTCTAAAAAGTAATGTTTTGAATATGATTATTATGGGTGTTAAGACGACACCAAGATTAATTTTATGAATATCTTATATTAGAAATATGAAGAAAGGAGAATAATTATGTGTAGTAATAACAATGATTGTTCGTGCTTTGCTAAAATTATAGAGCGCATTATTTCACTACAACAACAAGGAGATACTTGTGGCGACTTTGGTGGATGTGATAAACCATTCCTAGGTAATTTAGCTAATGTTGTTTGTCTAAATACAAGACCAATCACTTTCTATGGATGCAATGGCAATCAATTTGCATTTCCTTATACATTAAATGGTGTTGAAGGAACAAGTGGCGTATTTAGAGTCGAAAATCTTGATGAATGTTG
>CANQWJ010000002.1 GCA_947627525.1 uncultured Bacilli bacterium | reverse complement strand
GATTCATTAAATATTCCATTCCCGGTTGCATCGGCTGTGATTGTTCCGGTGCCATGATCTCATACTCTTTACTTTGAATACCTAATGGATCATAATAGTTATAGAATTGATTTCCATACTGATAATCGTAATTCATTTCATCCTCCTACTACTAATATATGAAGATGAAAAAAATGGGTTCTTTAACTAAAAAACATTTCATAATGAAATGTTATTTCTTTTTTTCTAATAAAGATTTTAATTTACAACGAACTTGTTCATCCTTAGGTTTATTTTCAAGTAATTTCAATTCATAACAAGCTTCTAAATTAGCAACCTTAAAACCTTCTATAATATCAGTACGACTAGGATCATAAAAAGAAGGAGCGATTTCAAAATCAGCAAAATACTTTATCTCTTTTCCAAAATAGCCAATTTTTTTAGGCCAATTTAAATTGTCATAAGTATCTTTAGAACAGCTCAAATCAATATCTCCAGTCTCTCTTTTTATGCCTTGTAAAACTAATGCTGCGCCACCAATAACCATAAATAAATCGCTATTTATTTCCAATTTATTTAATTTATTTACTATTTCTTTCTTTTCCATAAAATCATCCTATCTTTGTTTTAACTTTATCCTTATCCAAAGTAATATCTAAATAATCACATCCATTAAAAACTTCATTACGAATATGGACATCAGGACGATGAAAACATAGTCTTCGAAATTTTCTTATTAAATTTTCTGTCTTATTTTTACTAATGAAATCTTCTCTATCAACAATGTGTTCATACCAATTCTTTTCCCATTCATATTGTGCCTTTAAATTATTATCGCTTTTAGTAGCTTCAATACTATCTTTATTCCAAGTCCTTGGAAAATTAACTTTATTAATTGCACTTAAAATTTGATGATACTCATAATTTAACACTTGAAGAAGTGGTACTTTAATATGATTTATACCTTTTTCTTTCAATATATCAGTAAAGATGATAAGTGATAAAACAGCATTTGGATGAACATCAGAAATATTTTCAGGATAATAAGTACTTCTTCCTTCAATATAATCTATATATTCTTTAGATTCTATCTCTTTCACACCTTTATTTAATTTATATATAGCTCGCTCTATTTTAGAATTTCTCATTCGTTCATAACGATCATTTTGAACAGCATATACATAACAAACTTTTTCGCCATTCTCACTTCTAATATCAAAATCAATATTAGGAAGTGTATGACTATCACCATTTTCACTAACTAAACATAAAGACAAGTGTCTAGTCGTTTCATCATAATAACTATTAGGACAAATTGATGCTTTAACTTTATATCCTTCATAAGTAAAAGGTACATTTACGATTCTAACTAAATAATTATTGTCATAATAAAAATCTTCATAAAAAGTATTATCTCTTATAAAATCCAATTGCTTATGTAAAAATTCTTCAACGTCATCAAAATCGCTTGGACCCATACGCAACCAAATATAATGAAAAATGTTGGTAGCGAGACTACGAGCTAATTGACGACGATCAAATTTATTTGTTGCATTTACAATATCTGTTAAATATTGAAAAAAGTATTGATAGTCTTTAACAAAAATAGTTGGATGATCATCATCATAATGGTTATTACTACGCAATAGTTGAATATCTCTCTCTTCAATATTAGGTGTCCAATATCCTTTTTTTTCATAAGGATGATTTTTAACATATTCAAAATATTCAAAAGCATCTTCTGAAAAAACAAAGTTAAATTGAGGTGATTTTTCAGATAAATAAAGATCTGGTACTATTTTACTAACAAATAATTCAACTACTTCTTTATAGTTAACTCTATAATCATCATTCATCAAAAACACCCCTCATCTATATTTAAATTTAATCATTTCTTTTTTTGTCATTATCCAATATTAATAAACTATCCCAGGTACTGTTTCTATAAGAAAATCATATTGGCTAAAATACATTATAACTTCTGATGAATCTCCATTAGAATAATATCCTTCTTCAATATCTTTATTTTCTTTCATTGTACCTTTAAAAAATTTTATAAAATTAGGATTAGCTTTATTTATTCTATCTAAATATTCTTTGGCTTTAGCATCATTTCCTTGTTTATAATAAAGTATAAATAATGGAAATAACATCACTAACTGTTCCTCAGGATATTTTTTATATAGTTTAAGCATATAATTCTCTTCTTCTAAAAATGCATATATTGCCATAAGTACATACCTAGCACCTAGATTGTCATTTTCATTTAATCTAAGAATTTCCTTACAAATATCACAAGCTTGTTTCATCTTACCATCTAAAATTAAATAATTTGCTTTGTCAAAGAGACCTCTTATGTATGGTCTAGTTTCAAATATTCCATAAAAATGTCCAATATTATCTTTATTAAAATATCCTTCGTCTTTTAATCTATCTTTTTTCAACTTTTAATCCTTCTTCTAATAACTTCCACATTTTTAATGGATTATCTTCCAAATGTACTTGAAGTAATAATGCATCAAAGCAAGCTGGACACATATCATATGCTTTCTTCGCATATTTTATAGCTTGTGTTTTAGAGCTGGCATTTTCTGCCTTTTCTAATAGTTCATACGCATCATCTAATATTGTATTTTCATACTCTATTTCACCAGCATTATATTTCTGTATAAATTCCTGTAATTTTTCATCTAATTCTTTTTCACTTTTAGCATTAGTATTTTCTAAAAACTCTTTCAACATATTATTAAATTTGTTATCCATTTACTTCACCTACAATTTTTTTAATTTTTCCACTAATAACAATTCAATTTTTTAATTACTAATTCATATATTGGCATATTATAACATAAACTATTCCATTTGACACCGAAATAATAAAAATATATTTTTTAAATAAATGATATTAACAATTTATCAATAATTATTTTTAATATTGATTCTGATGTTTATAGTATTCATCATATATTGATTTGGGTATCATAACAGCTGTTAAAACAGCTGTGTCTCCCTCAATTTTAACATTAGTTACTCTAGACATATTACCAGCATTTATTAAATATTCACTCTGTTCAGGATTATATGATGAGCTAGTATTATTTCCAAGATACATCCCATCACCAAAACTATCAGGAATTAAATATTCTATCTTAACATTATAATTAAGTCCTAGCGTGTTTTCTTTTTGAAAAAAACAATTTTTTTCTATTAATGATGTACTAATAAAACCTCTGTCAAACATAAATTTTCCTCGCATAGTTTCTAAATCTTCTAAAGAAGTTATTCCATAATCTTTAAAGTATCCAATACTGACTCCCCGATATGCTTTAAAGTTACCACAATAAGTAGGATGATCAGAAATAATTTTTGATATATTACGACCATCTTCTTCATATCTTTGTTTATTAGAAATATTACCATTTTTTTCATAAGTCCAAGTATCTCTCAATGCCGAATTAATATGTCTAAAATCAGTTCCTGAATATTGTCTTAAAGACAATAATTCTTCTTCAGATAAATCATTAGACGTAGTAAATAATGCTTGTACATAATTGAGATCTGTAAACTCTTCATAATTTTTCATTAAACTATTTAGAATAAAATTTTCTATATCGGTTTTACTTTGATCATCAATAAATTGAAACAATGTATTGACATATTTACTTTCACCTATCGCCATATTATCACCACTTTAATTATAGAAGAAAAAAGAAAGAATAATCAATCCTTTCCCAAATATTGTTTACATATTATTAAATATTTATTAATATTATCAATAAGCTTTTCATAGTTATTATTAACATAGTCTACATCATTAGCCTTACTTTTTAGTTCATGTTCATAATTCATATCAGCTAAAGACATGATACCTAGATATTTACAATCACTCTTTATCGCATGAACTAAGATAGCATAATTAGGCATATCACTATTATCTTTATATTCTTGTAATTTAGGAAGACGATTCTCCATCTCTTTAACAAAGTCTTCCATTGTTTCATCATATAATTCCATATCACCTAAAAGTTCAAGTCCATGGTTAACATCAATATTATTTGATTCGAGGAACTCTTTAGTGTGATTATTTTCAGTTGTTAAAACTGGAGTAGGAGTCGGTTTTACTTCAACAGGTGTCGTTTCTTCAATAACTTTTTTCTCATTTGTATCATTATTAAGAGTACCATTAATTTCTAAACTTGTCTTTTCATCTGTTTTTTCAGTAACAGTAGTTGTATTTTTAAAGATGTGATTAAATGACTTAATCATTGCTTCTTTTTCAATTGGTTTAGATAAATAGTCAGTAAATCCTTCACCAAGATATTTTTCACGCATACCCGTTATAGCATTAGCTGTTAAAACAATAACTGGCATGTTGAAAGAAGATATTTCTTTTAGTTTTTTAAATGCTTCTGTACCACTCATTTTAGGCATCATATCATCCATCAGAATAAGGTCAAACTTTTCACCAGCTTGTACTTTATCAATACAAGCAAAACCACTTTCACAACATTCAACAAGGGCATTATATCTTTGAAGAAGTTTAGTTGCTACTTTAAGATTCAATGGATTATCATCAACAACTAAAATGTGTTTATTACTTAAATCTATTGTATCAGGAACATTAACTTCTTCTTTTAAATCAACATTATCAATTCTTTGATCAAGAGTTGCAGTGAATTTAGATCCCTCGCCATAAACAGTATGAACAATAATATTACCACCCATTAATTCAAGTAATTGTTTAGTTAAGGCAAGTCCTAAACCAGTTCCTTCAATAGTAGTATTTCTATCTTCATCAATTCTTTGAAACTTAGTAAATAACTTATCAACATTTTCGGCTTTCATTCCACGACCAGAATCTTCAACAGAAATAATTAAACGACAATTATTATCTTTTTTAACACAACTAACAGTGTATTTTACAAAACCTTTATCGGTATATTTATAAGCATTGCTAAGTAAATTAGTGACGACTTTCTTAATATTAGCTTTATCTCCATACAAAGTATTAGGTAAATCTTCAGCTATTGATACTTGAAAATCAAGGGCTTTCTCTTGCATTTTAGGAGTAACTAACTTAGCAAGATCAGTAAACACTTCCTTTGGATTATAATCAGAATTAATAATTTCTAGTTTACCAGCTTCAATCTTTGAAATATCAAGAATACTATTAACTATTTCCAATAAGGTATTTGAAGCACTAATAATATCTTTAGCATTTTCTTTAGCATCTTCCAAAGTTGATGATTGTTCTATTTCATCACTAAAACCAACAATAGCATTTAAAGGAGTACGAATTTCATGTGACATATTGCTTAAGAAGTCAGTCTTAGCAGCATTAGCTTTATCAGCAGCATCTTTGGCGATTTCAAGTTTTTGAATCATTTTAACATCAGGATTTTCAATAGTAAAATACATTAATATAACAATTAGTATTTCTACATATGATATAAGTGTCATTGATGGTTCAATTTGCTGTAAAAAGCTAACAATTAGACTTAATATAATATATAAATAAATTGGAATTATTTTTTTATTTTTTAAATTATAACCATTTTTAAAAATATAGATAAAGTTTGTAATAATACAAGTAACTCCTACTACAAAAACCATTTTTGTACTAGGACCATAAGTATATAAATAAATATTTTTATTATCACCATAGTAATAATATATTGGTAACATAATTGTTACTATCATACTTAATGCAACAAATAAAAAAAGCAACGAATAACTTTTATATCTCTTTTTTTCCTCTATACCACGGTCTTGAAAAGTAACAGTCATTGTATAACATGTTAGAAAAAAAATCCACATCTCACATATTACTAAATATCCTTTTGCAGCTATAGTATTTAAAATGGGCATGGTATTCATCACTTTAGAGGTGAACATCATACTTATTTCAACTAAACAACTCACTATTGTAATAATTATTAAGACTGAATAAATTTTATTGTCATAATTTTCTAGTCTTGGCTTAAGAAAATAAATAATAGCAAACAATATTAATATTATAAGTGCAGAAATAGTAAAGTAAATATAATAGTTCATAACGGGTCACCACTATTATGATTATATCATAATAAATAAAAAAAGTAGAACTATTTAATTCTACTTTGTTTTATATTCTTTAGTTTTAACATGTCCTTTAGCACTTTCATTTTCTAGAGAAACAAAATCAATTTTTCCTATATTCGTTAATGGTAAAGAATCTCTAAATTTATAAGACACTGGCTTAAAATATGGTGGCAATCCATACTTTTCAATGTATCCATCTAAATCTTCCGTAACTTTTTTCATTTTTTCTTCTGAACAATCTTTGTCTTTCAATACAATATGAGCCATTGGAGCTTTATTATCTACATCATCATCCACTGCTACAACAGCACAACTCTCGATTTCAGGATGCTTTAAAAAAACATTTTCAATTTCAGAAGGAAATACTTTATATCCACTACGAATAATCATTCTTTTAATTCTATCAACAATGTATACAAAACCATTTTCAGTAACATATCCTATATCTCCAGAATGAACCCATATCTTACCATCAGAATGTTTTTTTATAACATCTTTTGTTGCTTCTGGATTAGAATAATATTCAGACATTATTGTAGGTGAATTAATGCATATTTCACCTAGTTTATTAAATCCCACTTCATCGCATGTTAATGGATCAAAAGCGGCAATTGTAGTCTTAACAAGAGGAACACCATTACTACCTATTTCATTTGCATTATCCAAAGAGCATGTAGCACAAGAACTAGCTTCGGTCATACTATATCCTTTACTAACTTGAAATTGTCCATTATTTTCTTTAACTTTTTGATTGAATTGAATTTCAAACTCTTCTTTTGTTGGCATTCCTCCCATAAGCATTACCTTAACATTAGAATAATCAACTCTATCAGAAGTTAACAAAGGTTCGTAATACGTTTGAATCCCCATCACACCAGATGGTTTGTGTTTTACCATCAATTTTGGCATTTCTGATGGAGAAAATTTTGGAATTAAAACAGAATCCCAACCAATAGACATAGGAGCATGCATTCCCAATGCCAAACCATAAGCAACAAATGGAACTAATATATTTAAAAACTTATCTTTTTCTTTCATATCTATTGGGGAATTAATAACTTGTGCAACAACGGCATTAAAATTATAATTTGATAGAATTACACCTTTTGGTACTCCTGTTGTTCCCCCAGTATGAACAATTGCCGCAGGATCTGTTGGTTTGTAATCTAAATTAGTAGATATTCCCTTAACTTTATCTTGATTATAAAAATCTTCCCAGTCTATATACTGTTCATTTTCTTTAACCGACTTACGCAGTTTAGTGTTTCCCATTTTACTAATCAATTTTATTGGTAAAGCAGCAGAATTCGTTGGAGATAATAATATTACCTTATCTACTACTGTTTCTGGAACCGCGTCATATAAAGAAGGTAAACAAACATCTATAGCAACAACATATTTTGATTTAACTTCATTCAAATAATTTACCAAAGCTTTTGTATTACTTCTTAAATCTACCATATTAGGAATCGCACCAATTTTGTTTAAAGCATAAAATGAGTAAACTACTTCTGGAGCATTTACAACTAAAAAACTTACAATATCTCCTTTTCTAACTCCTAAATTATAAAATGCGTCTGCCACCTTATCAACATTTTTAAGTAATTCTTTATAAGTTATCTTTCTACCCAAGTATTCAATAGCATACAAATTTGGATGCTTGTTACAACTATCTACTAAAACATCATAACAAGATTTATCAGATATTTCTGACACTATATTTTCTTCACTATAATACTTTAACCAAGGCTTATCTAAACTTGCATATCCTGTTGGTGGACCTTGTATTTTACCCAAAGTTAAATCTCTTAAGTATAAATCTCTTAATTTTTGTTCATTAATTGATAAGTTTGCTACATGCTTTCTATATTCTTCTAATGCCATATTTTTCCTCCATAACTATATTATTATTCATTAATATAATTTTTCCTATAATAATAAAAATAGTTTCAGCATAATACAAAACATTTTATTTTAAATGTTCTATCAGTTAAAACTATTTTCCTTTTTATTCTATTCATTTTTAGTTTACAACATTTTTTAAATCAATTCAATAAAAAAGAATAGATTATCTATTCTCTAATACTCTTTTTAAATCATTATAAACATATTCGTGATACATTATATTTTCTTTTGAATTATTTCTATTTTTAAGGAACTTATCTATTTTTATATATTTAACTTTACTAACTTCTATATCTTGAAGGGTTAATTTTTCTAAATCAATATTTTTTCTTAAAAGAAAGACATCAACAAATTCATTACTGATTATTTCTTTATATTTTAATTTTTCTTTTACCGTAAATAGAAACTTTAATTCATCGCTTTTAATATCTAATCCTAATTCTTCTTTTCCTTCTCTTATAGCAGCATCAATACTTGTCTCACCACTATCAATATGACCAGCAAAAGAAACATCCCAAATATCTGGAAAAAAGTCTTTTTTGGAACAACGATATTGTAACATTATTTCATCATTATCATTAATTATCCATACATGGACTGCTTTATGCCACAAACCTTTTTGATGGGCAATCTTTTTATCAATTGTTCCAATGTAATTACCTTGTTCATCAAATTGGTCTATAAGTTCTTGAACCATTATTCTTTTTCCTTTCCTATATATTTAAATAAATTAGATGGTCGATGTCCTCCTGTTTTAACTTGTTCTTCAATCATTTGAATTTTAGGACCCATAACTCTTCTAAATGCCGAATTAATTAATTTCTTTCCTAAGATTATTTCATAGACCTGTTTTAATTCTCCAATAGTGAATTCTTTTGGCATTAAGTTAAATACGATATCAGTAGTTTCGGCTTTTTTACGAAGTTCAATAATACCTCTAGTAATAATCAAACCATGATCTGACATAATGTTTTCACTATTTTTTAAAGAATATAAATATTGATTAGCTTCTTTATTAATTAATTTTTTAGATACTTGTACTTTAATTTTGTCTTCATTTTCTAAGTTTAAATTTATAACTTTATCTTTTTCATCAAAATCAATATCAAACCAACAAGCATTCTCTGATAATTTATCTTTAATACTATTCTTGTCAATTAAGGCCATATAAGCAGTTGATATAACTCTTCCTCTTGGATCTCTTTGAACTTCATCAAATATTCCTAATTGTTCTACATAAATATTAGTTAAATTAGTTTCCTTTTTTAAAACACGCATTGCTGCTTCAAAAGAAGTTTCATCTTGCTTAACAAAACCTCCAGGTAAACACCAAGAATTCTTAAATGGCTCTTTATCTCTTTTAATTAATAGAATACTAAAATATTTTTGGGGTAGACCGCGACAATTATCATTAGTACGACTATCAATTGCATAAATAAGTATATCAGTCGCATAATTACATTTGGAACTATTATCCATATCAATCATTCCTTCACTTTACTTAATGATTTTAATTTTATGTTTTTCCTCTTCTTGTTTTTTTGAAATGTCTAATTCATCACTCGTCATCAAAGCATTAACTTTATCTTCAGTGAGTAAAACGTTTAAGACAACATAAGCATCATCTAATGTACCACCACTTGCTTTAACTAATTTTTGTGATGCGCGATAAGTACCACCAGTTGCGTAAACATCATCGACAAAAACACATTTTTTACCATTTAAATCAACAACAGGAATATCTAATTCAATACTAGAATATTCCGTTTTATCACTCGTTCTTGCTTGAACAAATTCTTCTGGTATTTTACCTTTTTTTCTAATAGGAATTAATGGTTTATGTAAAAGTGAAGCAATGTAACTTCCCCATAAAAATCCTCTTGCATCAGGTGAAACAATGTAGTCAATATCACCACTTTCTTCAACAATCTTATCTTTAAGAGAAGTTGCAACAACTCTAAAACTTTCAGCATCATTTAAAGTTGGTGTCAAATCAACAAAGTTAACACCATCATTAGGCCAGTCTAAGGCAACGCGATATAATATGTTTTTAAATTCTTTTATTTCTTTCATAAATATTTCTCCTTTTCTTTATAATAACATAAATATTTATCATTCTTATAGTTTATTATTCTATCTTATTCTTTTTTCATATGCTTTATCTCTAACATAAGATGGTAACTCTGTTTCAGAAACATCTGTTAGTTGACCACAAACAGGACAACAAAATGTATAAACTGTATCACAGCCACCGCCATAGTCATAAGAGCGAGTTGTAAAGAGATCATCGATTTCAACTCTTAGTAGAGACTCACATCCTCCTCCACCATTTCCCTTTCCTGTACATCTTTTGTCTAAATGCCATCCTGAACCTTTTTCTAATACTTTCATATTTTTCTCCTTTCCTTTACATTAGTTTAAGTAAATACCTTCGCATTGCCAAAAGTCTAACTTTTAAGCTTAAATCTTCAATGCTTATGTCATTGCTGTTGCCACAAACTAGACACTTAAATTCATATTTTTCGAAATTATCTTTTAAATAATGATAATCAACATCATTTTCTTCAACCAATAATAGCGACTGACAAAAATGACATTTTTCTTTTTTAGACCAACAACTATTTTGAAACTTTTCCATTAAATCCCTCCCACATAGTTACATTTTAATACAAAGTTATGATACTGTCAATAACTTTTTATCATTTTGTTACAAAGTTGTTTTCTTAAAAGAAAAAAGAGAAATCTTTCGATTTCTCAAATTATCTTGATGACCAACTATTATAAGTACCACTAGGGAATTTAATTAATCCTCTTGGTCCTTTATATCCCTGGTTATATAATTTTGTAGCATAAGCTACATATTTACTCCATGTACTACAATTCTTATCAGCACTATCATATAAGCGACAAGGGAATATTTCTAAATGTAAGTGTGGTCCTGTGGCATATCCACTCATTCCCATATATCCAATCCAGTCATTTGATGTAACTTTCATACCAACATATATCTTAGGATTATATTTACTCATATGACAATAGTTAGAAGTATAATACTTTTTAGTCTTTGAGTCATAATGTTTAATTAAAACAACGAGCGCACCATAATAGTCCTTATGAATTGATGTAATCGTTCCACTAGCAACAGCATATATCTTCGTACTATATGGATTTTTATTACCAATATCAACAGCACGATGTAAGCTTCCATTACGCATTTTAAACTCACTGGTAACATATCCAGAAGTTGTTGGGCGACGCCATGTTCCACTCAAAACATCTTTCATACAGTCTTTACCAATGACATCATCATCTTTACATTTACCTTCATGCTCATAAGAATATATCAACTTCTCATATATTTTAATTTGATCACTTACTTTTACACCTGATTCAGATAAAGCATCTTTATCATCACCCAAAGATTCAACTTTATCTTCTAATTCTGATTGTTTATTATTTAATTCTTTTTCTTTTTTATTTATTTCTTGTTCACGATTTTTACTCGTTTCTATTAAATCATCTAATTCTTCAATCATATTATCGTTGTAATCAGTAATTTGTTCAACAACCGCAGCACGATAAATGAAATCCGTTACACTTTCAGCACCAAAGGCATACTCCATATATAGATCACGACCATTTGATAGTTGCAAGTATTCAATTAATTTTTTTGTTTGTAATTCTTTTTTATTTATTTCTTCTTTATACTTAGTAACATCTTCTTGTAATTGTTCTATTTCAGCAGCCATACTTATCATTTGGGATTTAATTGATTTTATCTCACCATTAGTACTTTCAATTTCTGATTGTGTTTTATTTATTGATGCCTGGGTTGCAGCATAATCAGCTTTAAATTTAACAAGATCATTCTTATAATCACGTAAAGTCTTATTATTACTAGCAGCATAAGTCGTTGGCATAAAACTCAAAAATATTGTCAATACTAAAAATACGGACACTACTTTTTTCATAGTTACACCTTCAAATACTTTCTAACAGCACGACCACTACCAAGCATTCCAACAAGCATACCAATTCCTAGAATAATTAAAGAAACCCAGAAAACGAATGGTTGTGGATCAATCAATTTAATCAAAGATGAGAATATTTCACCATCAAATGAATTATATAAGTAAGTATAACCATAAATCGTTATCAATATTGGAACAATAGAACCAATCATACCTATAACCATTCCTTCAATGACAAACGGATACTTAATAGAAAGGTTGGATGCTCCTACTAAACGCATAATTGAGATTTCTCTCTTTCTTGAAAAAATAGTTAATTTAATAGTATTTACAATTAAGAATACATTTACTAAAACTAGAGCTACAACGATAATTATAGTGATATTACGTACTACTTTAAAAGCCGAAAGCATTTTTTCAACCATACTCTCACCATAATTAACAGTATGAACTAAATCTATTTTTTTAATTTTCGCAACTGTATCTTTAATGTCTTCTAGTTTTGTTACTTTAATTAAAAAACTATCTTTTAAAGGTGATTCATCTTCATCCATGTCACCTAATATTTCTTTTAAAACTTCATCTTCTTTCATCATCTCTTCTTTTTCTTGTTGTTTTGTTTTTAAAGTAATTGACTCAATATTATCAATTTTACGAAGTTGCGCATCAACTTGTTCAAGATCTAAATCAGTTGCTTTGGAATCAATAAAAGCAATGATAGTAACATCTTTTTTAATCGTATCGGTGAAATTGTTTATATTCCAACTGGCAATGATTGATACAGCAATTACTACCAAAGTAATACTAATACAAGAAACAGACGCTATTGATAAAGAAAAGTTTCTAAATACACTTTTAAAGGCATCTCTAATACCTCTTGATAACATTCTAATCAGCTTCATCATAATACTTTCCTTTCTCATAATCTTGAATTAAATGACCATCTTTAAGAACGACAACTCTTTTCTTCATCTTGTCAACTATTTCACGATCGTGAGTAGCCATAATAATAGTTGTTCCTATGGTTTTATTGATACTTTCAAGCAATTTTACAATTTCCATACTCATATCAGGATCAAGATTACCAGTTGGCTCATCACAAATCAATAATTTAGGATTATTAACAATCGCACGAGCAATAGCGACACGTTGTTGTTCACCACCTGATAGTTGATCAGGATAAGCTCTTGTTTTTGATTTTAGTCCAACTAATTCAATAGCTTTTAAAGTTTTAGCACGAATCTCTGATTTCTTTGCTCCAATGCATTCAAGAGCAAATGCCACATTTTCATAAACCGTAAGTTTAGGTAATAAGCGATAGTCTTGAAAGACAATTCCTAATTTACGACGCAACTTATAAACTTTACTATCACGTAATTTAGCCACATTTAAACCACCTAGTATAATAGCTCCACTACTAGGCTTAATTTCTCTATATAACATCTTTATAAAAGTAGATTTTCCGCTTCCGCTCCCACCAATTACAAAGACGAAATCTCCTCTTTTAATTTTAATAGAAATGTCGTGTAAGGCATTAACTCCATTCTTATATCTGACGTTAACATTACTAATACTAATTAATTCCATTTTCCACCACCTAAGTCTACTATAAATAATTATAACATATATTTCGACTAAATACTACATTTAAGGCAGTAGAAACGCTATTTGACACTGGTAATTATTACTATTTTAAATGCCTCCTTCTAATTGATAAGAGTCAGTAACAACAAAGAAAACATCTTTATCTATTTTTTTAACACCTTCCGTTAACTTATAATAATCACGACTCGGAATAACAGTCATAAGAGCTTTTTGCGGTTTTTTAGTTTTGTCTTGATTAATGTTAAAAACAGTAACACCATGGCCCAAAGTCTTTTTGATGTATTCAGTTACTTTTTCTTCTTCACTAGTTATTATTAAGAAAGATTTATTGGATGATATTCCTAGTAGAATACGGTTAACTACAACACTACTAATCGCAAGAACAACTATACCTACCAAAATATCAGATAAACCAAAGACAAACACACCAGCGAATAAAATAATAGCATTTAAAAAGAAATTAACTTTAGCAATAGAAACATTAAATATCTTATTAATAATTTGACTAATTTGGGGAATACCACCCTGACTAAAACCAATTTTACAAACTGTTCCAATAATAAATCCTGATATTATACCAGCAAAAATACCAACTAATAACTTATCATCGGACTGCAAGAAAGAAATAGAAGAAATTCCCGAAGTAATAGATACAAAAAAGGGATAAATAAGAATGGCAACAATGGAACTAGAAGATACTTCTATTCCTAAAATGATAAAACTAAAAATTAAAATTACAACCGAAAAGATAAGAATAAAAATAGCAGGATCAATACCAAAAACTTCTTCAACAATAATTGATAAACCATTCGCACCACCAGAAACAATATGATTAGGATTTAAAAACAAGTTATAATTGACAGCTGATACAAACATCAAAACAATTAAAACTACGTATCTAAAAACATTTTTTAACTTATTTTTTTTCTTCATAATTTTCCTCCTTCTACTTCGTAATTATTACGAAGTGAAATAAATACATCTTTATCAATTCTTTTTAATTCGTCATAAATAATATTTAAATCTCGATTATGTATAACTAAATATATAACTTCACGATTATCTTTAGTCATTATAGATATTTTTTTAATTAATGGTATTGTATCTAAATATTTCTTTATTTCATCTATATTATTAGAGATTACACATAAAAGTTTTGTCTCGGAAATACCAATTGATATCCTATCACTTATATTGCTCATTAAACATAAAATTATTAATGAATACATAAGTTTTTCAAAGCCAAAAGCAAATGCACCAATTATTATAATTATGCCTTCAACAATGGTCATTAATTGTCCAGTACTCTTCTTTATATATTTATCTAATATCCAATATAATATTTCACTACCACCAGTTGAAAAACCAACTTTATATACTAAGCCTAACCCTGTTCCAACGATAATTGAACAATATAGTGCCGATAATAATGGTGAAATGTTTATATCTAAAGTAATAAATGATGTTATTTTGATGAACATTGGCAAAAGAAAAGTTGACGCAACAGCACTATACATTCGCTCTTTATTACAAAAGATAAAACCAATTATAGTTAAAACTAAATACAAAACAAAAACAGTTAGTGATGTATCAAGTGCAAAAAACTTATGCAAAATGATTGATATACCACTAACTCCACCAACGACAAAATTTTGCGGTAACATAAAAAGATTGAAGGCCAAAGCATACAAAAAAAGACCTAGACATAGAACTAAATATTTAAAAACTATTACTCTAATCTTTTTTTGCATTTTATCGCCTCTTTAAATAAGCATTTATATACATATCAATATCGCCATCAAGTATCTTTTCAACATTACTACTTTCAACATTAGTACGATGATCTTTAATCATGGAATAAGGATGTAAAACATAACTTCTTATTTGGGAACCAAACTCAATATTTTTTTGTTCACCTCTAACTTCTTGTAATTCTTGATTTTGTTTTTCAATCTCTAATAATTTTAATTTACTTTTTAAAACTGTCATTGCTTCTTCTTTATTTTGAATTTGACTACGACCATTTTGACAAGTAACAACTATATTAGTTGGTAAATGGGTTATTCTAACTGCACTATCAGTTGTATTAACACCTTGTCCACCATGACCACTAGAACGATAAACATCTATTCGCAAATCTTTATCATCAATGACAATATCAAGATTTTTCTTAATTTCCGGAATGACATCAACAGATGCAAAAGAAGTGTGTCTCTTATGATTAGCATCAAATGGTGATAGTCTGACTAAACGATGAACTCCTTTCTCTCCCTTTAAATAACCATAAGCATTGGTTCCTTTTATGCTTAAAGTAATACTTTTTAGTCCTGTTTCATCTCCAGGAAGACTATCAATTACTTCTACTTTATAATTATGTCTTTCACAAAAACGACTATACATGCGATATAACATATTAGCCCAATCACAAGCTTCAGTTCCACCAGCTCCGGAATGAACTTCAAGAATACAATTACAATCATCGTATTCACCATTTAATAATAACTGAACTTCTAATTCATCAAATCTCTCCTCATAAGAATTAATTTTTTCTTTTAATAGATCTCTTATTTCTAAATTATCTTCTTCTTTTAATAACTCTAACATTTCTAAATCATTTTCAAGTTCACTTTTTAAAGAACTGATACCACTAACATTATCTTTTAAACTATTCAATTCTTCAATAGTCTCATCAGCACTATCTTTATTATCCCAAAAATTAGGACGATTCATCTTTTCTGTTAGATGTTTTATTTTTTCATTTTTACCATCAATGTCAAAGTGACCTCCATAGATCTTCAACTTTATTTAAATAATTATTAAGCATTCTATTAATTTCATTAATATCCATAATATCACTCTCTTCTATTCTTATTGTATCATAAACTTTATGCATATAAAAAAGAATTTAAATATTTTAAATTCTTAAACTTTTACTATCTTTTTATTTTTTTCTCTTAATGATAAATTATTACTAAACTCTTTATTGATAATAAATTCTAAATTATTAAAATTATCATAATCTAAAAGAACTTTATTACAAATAACTTGTAACATTTTATTATCAAAATAATAATTATTTTTTAAACAAATATTTTTAATTTGTTTTCTTAGTTTAATACTAGATATATCTTCAACATCTAAATAAAAGATATGTTTATTAATACTTTGTTCATTATTAAATCCTAATGGTTCACTTTTTAAAGTACTATAAATGAATAAGACATTAGAGAAATCTATTTTTTCATTGTGGCGATCAATATAATAACCATATTTATCTATTTTGGCAAAGAAATCTTTAATACTATAATCACATTTATCATAATCATCAATGACTATTATAGAAAAAGAATTACTCTTAACTTTATCTATAAAAGTAATATTTTTATGTAAAGTATCAGTGTCATTTAATAAGTCATCAATATTACGGAAATTATTTACATCAACTCTAATTGTATTAGTTTTAGGAAAAAAGGATTTTATATAGTTATCAATAAAATAATTATTTAATCCAAGCTTACTAGATTTTACAAATAGAGATCTTGATATTCCACTATTTACTAAGTTTTCATATACTTCTTTCGTAAATTCAATTATTTTAGTTATGGTTTTATCGTTGTATATGGAACTACTTTTATACTTATTTATCTTTTTATTTATTTTATTGTATTGATAATGACAAGTATAAAAAGGAATATTGGTTTTTCTTTCCATAACTTTTAAAAGTATTTCTTCATCAACTTCAATTATTTTATTATGATTAAAAATATTTTTCTTAGTACGGCCCATTTTTTGTTGAAGTTTCTTTTCGTTATGACTATATTTTATGGCCTCTTTATAATTTTCTTCAATTAAAGCTTTATTTTTCAAGTTAATAATATTATTTATTTCTTTATCTAAACTTACCATTTCGTTATATTCTTTATTATAAAAAATAGAAGTCAATACTGATACTTCATCTAAAATATCAATGGCTTTATCTGGAAATTTACGATTATTTAGATATTTATTGCTGTAATAAATAATTTTATCAATAATATCATCAGATATTTTAACATTATGATATTTTTCATATACTGGTCTTATTCCTAAAAGAATGGTTTTTACTTTATCGAGATCTGGTTCATCAATATTAACGATTTGAAAACGTCTTGATAAGGCTTTATCATCGGCAATATATTTTTTATATTCTTCTTTTGTTGTAGCACCAATTATTTTGATGTTACCACGAGCTAAATAAGGTTTTAAAATGTTTGAAGCATCGATTGCTCCATCAGCACCACCTGCTCCAACGAGTGTATGTATTTCATCAATGAAAAGGATGACATCATCACTTGTCTCTACTTCATTAATTAATTTATTTATTTTTTCTTCAAACTCACCACGATATTTTGTTCCTGCTACTAGCGATGACATTGCTACTGAATATATCTTTTTATTTTTTAACTTATAGGGTATGTCTCCTTCATTTATTCTTCTTGCTAATTCTTCGACAATAGCTGTTTTACCAACACCAGCATCTCCTATTAATAAAGGATTATTTTTATTCTTACAACAAAGTATTTCAACGATCATATTAATTTCTTCGTCACGCCCCAAAACAACTTCATCGCTATTTTGATATTTTTCATTTAAATTAATTCCTAATTCATTTAATATACCCTTCTTTAAAGTTTTCTTCTTATTAGTAATGTTTAGACTCTTTATTAAATTACGAATATCAATATTCATTTTCTTCAAAATAAATATTACTTTAGAATTATTACTATCAATAATAGCTGTTATGATATCACTTACGGATATTTCACTATTTTTCTTATTATGGTTTTCAGATAAAGAATTAAAAATTTCATTCATAAGAGGTGTAAAAATATAATAATTGCTTTTCTCTCCTTTATCATTTTTATGAAGAAAAGATAAAAAGGCATCATAAGTAATCCCATTCTCATTCAACAATTTACATATGTAATTATTTTTCATTGATAAGATTGCTAGAAAGATGTGTTCTGTTCCAATTAAAGAATCATTTAATTTATTCTTTTCCTTTAATGAAAGTAATAATAATTTTTGTGCTTCATCACTAAATTTAAAAAGCATAATAAAACAACCCCTTTCAAATAATTCTATGAACATAATGAAGCAAACTTTTAAAAAATATACAAAAAAAGAACTTTGTTCTTACAAAGTCCTCTATAGCATTATCATTAAGAAAAAGACAATTAATAATACTACAAATAATTCTAATAGGAATTTCCAAATAGCTTTTAACCACTTAAAGTATGAAACTTTTAAGTAAGAAAGTGTAGCTACTAAAACAACACTAGTTGGTACAAATAACATTGCAAAACCAGCCATTGCTTGCCAAATTACACCAATTACACCATAAACACTATCAGAATATAAACTAATAATATAAGGTAATGTAGCACTTGCCATATCTGGATATACATTAAAGTACATTTCTACACTAAAGAATTGAGAAATTACACCAGCTACTGAAGTAGTTATAACATTAAAGTCCTTAGTTAAATCCATTAATGGTTTAATAATTGTTAAAGCAATAGGACTATATACAGAAATGACTACTGCAAGATATACTAAAGTTGCCATAAAAGCAGGTCTTAAAGCACGTCTTGCTCCTTCACCAAATGCTTGTAACATATCATTTAGTTTAACTTTGCAGAATAGTGCAACAAACACAGTAGCAACTAAAACTAATGTCATTAATTCAGTAATTTGCCAATTTCCAAATGCTGAAACTGATCCTAATAATTTAGCAAAAATAGGGAATCCAAATAATTTGAAATCTTGAATTGCTGTTAAAGCATCACTAAATATTTTAACTTCAAAAACATCTTCCCAAGAAATAAATGACAAAATCATTATTAATAATGCCAAATCCATTACTAAGATAATTGGCCAAGTCTTAGCTTTCTTATTTTCAGTTTCTGGATAATTGAATCCTTTTCTTGGTTCATCAATCTTATGCTTTTTAGCATATAGTAATGTATTAACTATTAAAAGAATTAGCCCTAGCACTAGAATAACTATCTTATATAGTATTTCACTATTTGCAGGTATATTTAATACTTGATTTAAAAGACCTAAATCATGTGCTGAATAAGTTGTTCCAATTAGACCAACACAAACACTACCAACAGTTACTAGTGCAGCAGTCATCTTACTGTATCCCATTAATAGAACAACAGTAATTACAAATGGAAATAAAAATAATAAACCAATATTTAATCCTGCTACTGAAGTAATAACAGCAAATAAAATCATTACTAATGTTAAGAAAATCCATTCGTTGCCTTTATACTTTTGAACGATTTTATCTAATAGATTACGGTATCCGTTTGTCTTATGTAAGACACCATAGAAACCTCCTACTGCTAAAATGTATAATGGAATTTGTCCAAAGTTAGTTATGAGCATTCCAATGTATGTAAATAAATCAAAGAAACCTATTTGAATGCGATCACCAACAGTTAACTCACCACCATAATAAGTAGTAGTAGGTAATATCCAAGTTAGTAGAACTAATAATAATAGTGTAATGCATACTACCTTAAAAATATTATTTTTTTTCATCTTTTACCCTCCCATTTAAATTATACACTCTTTACGCTTTTAAGTATAGATTTTTTAATGAAAATTTAACTAAAAGATAAGAAAAAACCACTCTTTTGAGTGATTATTTAAGCATATTTATTTCTTTTTTACTTTATCATCTTTATTTTTTTCAACTAATACAATATCTCCCGATGTAATGATTTTAATAGTCTTATCGCCAAAATCAATAACACCAATATTACTACCATTTTCTCTTGTAACTTCTAATTTGTGCTGATCGACACTTTCAGGAAAATTAAACTCTATTGATACTTCACTATGTGGTGGTTCTCGTAAAACAGCATTAGCTTTTTTATGTACGTCATCAAACTCATCATATAATAAATTATGACGTTTTGCCATTATTTGCTCATAAATTCTATTTCTATTTTGTGGATAATTGCGCACTATATTATATCGTAGAAAATTATATTTATTATCTTCGTTTCCCATTATGAGTATCTTTTTCTTTCTATGATCATAAAATGAAAGAATATAATAACTTTCTTCTTTATCAGGTTGTAATATTACTATATCATCAAGTGTAATTCGTAAATTAAATTCACTATCAATAAATTCTTTTAAAGAATTTTCATTATAACCATTTATTTTAGAAGTTTTAAACTTAACAACAGCATATGATAAATGTGCTTTGCGCATCATTTTTACTATATCTGAATGAATTTTACTAAATGTTTTATTTATCTTTTCAATTTGATCACTTGGAAATGTAATCATAAAATCACTTCCTTTTTATCTTTTGATCTTCTTTATTAACTAAAACAATATTACCATCTGTTATAACCTTTATTGTTCGATCACCAAAATCAATTTTTCCTACTGTTCTTCCATCTTCTTTAGTAACTTCTATTTCATAAGGAGCAACCGAACTGGGAAAATCAAATTCAATCGATGCTTCACGGGCTTGTCTCAGTTTTGACATTGCTTCTTTTATACCATTAGAAACTCTATCATCAATATTGATTTTGCTTTCTCTTGCTTGTTCTCTTTTTCTTATTTCAATGGGAATCATTTCATTGATGGCATCAATAATTAATTTTCTGTTTTCGGGATATCTTTCAATAAACTCCAATTTCAATAGTACTTCATCATCAAAAGTAGGATCTTTATAAGAAGTAAGAGCATAACGTTTATCTTCAAAATCACCACTAATAACAATATCTAAATCGCCCATTTCATAATGATGTAATGACCACTTTCGTTGAAAAACATACTTATGGAAATGATTATAATCAACATCAGGTATTTGATGTTCTAAATCCACAATAAAATAACTAGTTACTTTGGCCTCTTTTAGTAGTTCTTTTATATCTTTATAAATAGTATGCATAGCCTTACTAATTTCTCTTCTTTGTTTGTTTGAAAAAACACTTTCCATAGTTTTCACCTCAGCCATTACTTTTTACTTTTTGTTTTTCTTCTTCTCTTTTTGGTACTAAAACAATATCACCATTAGTAATAATACGAATGCTTCTATCCCCAAAGTTTATTGTTCCAATTGTTTGACCATCTTTTTTCTCTATCTCTATTTCTTTTTGCGCAAGCGTTTCGGGAAAGTTTAATTCAATGGAGGCATCTTTTAATCTTTCTAATTCTTGGAGAGAAGATTTAATACTATCAGTTACCATATTTTTATCATCTTTGTATTGTTCAATAGCTTCCTTTATTGTTTTTCTATTTTCGGGATAGCTTTTAATGAACTCTAACCATGCTAAATAATCAAGTTCGTCAATATCTCTTATTTTTATTTTAGATAAACTAATATCTCTATCAAACTCCCAACCATTTTCATCTTCAATTAGGATTTGCCAACCTTCTTTTTCATGATATTTACTACTACGTACTAAACTCCATTTGCGGTGAGCAAAAAGATCATATGCTCCATAGTCAAGCAAACCAAAATCAACATCTGGTGTTGAATGTTTAAGACTAATTCTTATACTATTAATTCTCTTTTTACCAACAAAAGAATCTATATCTTTAGAAATTTTATGAATTCCACTACGTATTTGTCTTTTTTGATTAAATGTAAAATAACCCATATCTCTTTTTCACTCCCCATTTATTTTTGTTTTACTTTTGTCTTATCTTCTTCAGTTTTAGGAACTAAAACAATATCACCATCTGTAATAATACTAATACTTCTTTCACCAAAGTTGATGGTTCCAATTGTTTTTCCATCTTTTTTCTCTATCTCTATTTCTTTTTCAGCAACTGATGGTGGAAAATTAAATTCAATCACGGCATTTTTTAAATTGTGCAATTTAGTTTTAGCTTCCTTTATATTTCCATCAATCAAAGAATTATAAGCATTTATTTCTCTTGCTTTTTCTTCTATTTTTGCAATTAAATCTTTTCTTATTTCAGAATAATTCATGATAAAGTCTAAACAAATCGTCCATTTTGTTTGATCCATTTCTTGTTTTTTATTAAAATTTTTACCTAAAAGAAAATCTTCAACAAAATACAAATCGCTACTAGTAACTGTTAAACCTACACCTCTTGTTTTATCATAAACAATTTCCCATGATGCATCGTCCTGAAAGAGACGTTTTATTCTATAACTATAGTTGCCATCCTTATATGAATGTTGCTTAAATTTCATCCTAAAACGATCAATTGGAACTTGACGAAATAGTTTAATAATATCTTGTGATACCAAACCAAGGGTCTTAGTAATTTCTTTTTTTTGTTTATCTGTATACTCCATAAATACTCCTATTATTTTTTTACTTTTTGTTTATTCTTTGTAGGTGGTACTAGAACTATATCATCAGTAGTAATAATTTCAATTGTTTTATCTCCAAAGTCAATTTTCCCAACTGTTTGTCCTTTTTCTTTGCTAATTTCAATATTTTTAGTATCAATTGACTCTGGCATTGATAATCTTACTTGAGCCTGATTTTGAGATCTAGTCTTTTTATTAACTTCAATAGCGTCGTTCAACTCATCTGTTACTCTTTTACTTTGAATATTACTGTTTTCAACAGTAGTTACAATATTTTCCCTATTTTCTGAATAATTTTCGACAAAATCAACGAAAATAGGAAGACTATATAACATTCTATCTTTTTCAAAAGAACGTGATACGAATGGCAAAAAGGAAAGACCACTAAAATTTATACTTTGTTTTTTACTAAACGTTTCAATGATCATGGCACTATTTTTAATGATTAATCGCCACTCTTCTGAAAAAAAACTTTTAAAATAATCCATATTATTAAATTCTAAATCACCATCTAATTGCCCATGTTTTATCGGAACAACGATTGTGGAAGATGACGCTCTTTTGTATAGTTTATTTAAATCCTTAACTATTACATGCATTTCTTTTATAACTTGATTTATTTGTTTTTTTGTATATGTATACACTATTTTCACCTGCTTAAATTCTTAACTTTTGGTTTCTGATCGTTATTCCTTACTAAAACGATATCATTAGAAGTTATAATTTTTACTATTTTTCCTCCAAAGTCAAATATACCAACAGTTTTTTCACCCTCTTGATGAACATCTATTTGTCTTTGATCAGTACTTTCTGGCAAACTTAGTTCAACATGTACTTCATTATCTCGTAACCTATCTAATAACTTACTTGATTCACATAAACTTTCATCAACTGTTTTACTTTTATTTAATTCTTTATCAATAGCAGCAATTATTTTTTTACGATTTTTTTCATAATTCATGATGAATACGTATGCTACTGGTATAAAAGTTTTTGGATACTTTTCAAAATCTGTTCTAATAGGACCAGACATTACAAATGAAGTACTTCTATCTTTAGTACCATTAAAATAATCTTCAGCAAATAATGTAATTAATCCATTTTCTTCAAACGAAATTATCCATGGTCTACTTACCATTTGTCCACCATAATTTGTATATTCTAACTCAATAGGTATAGGATCATGACTTAAATGAACATCTAAATTTCCTACATTTGCTTTATCAAATAGTTGTTTCATGTCTTTTATAATTCTTTTATATTGTTTTCTTATTTCACGTTTTTGTCCTTTACTAAAACTGAACATATAACTCACCTATTTATTTTTCTTTCTTACTTTTTACTCTACTCTGCAATTTTTCTCTATTAACTAAAACAATATCACCAGTAGTAATTATTTTGACTGTTTTTCCACCAAAATCAATAGTACCAATATTTACTCCACCTTCATTATGAACTTCTATTTGTTTTTGATCTGTTGTTTCTGGTAAATTAAATTCAACTAATACTTCATCTTTTAGAACCTGTTCGACATGGCTTATTCCATCTTCTAATTGTTGGTCAATTTTTGAAGAAATAGTTCCCTTTTCTTTTTTACCAACATTAGCAGCTTCTATTATTTTAGGACGATTTTGAGCATAGTTCATTAGAAATTGACAAGCTACAGGTACTTTTTTTTGTTTGTCTTCATCCATAAGAGTAAGTTTTTTATTCATATAAAGTTTCCACCAACTATGTTCTATTCCGCGAAGCATAATATCATCAGACTTTATTATTAATCGCAAATCTCCGTTTAAAAAGTTTTGAACAAATAATGAAGGATCAATTTTATTTGTTATTTGATAAAAAATAGTAATTTCTTTAAGTCCACTTGCTTTTAAAATTTTTAACATATCATTTACTACTTTTTTAAGTTCTTTGTTGATTTTTCTTTCTTGTGCTTTTGTAAAACAATACTCCATCTTTTACACTCCCTTATTTATTCACAAAATTGAAAATTATATATAATCACCCTACAAAGTTATAAAACGCTCTATATTATATCATAAGAAGATTAATTTAGCAATTATTTTAGGCATTAAAAAAAGCACTTTAAGTGCTTCTTATTAAGGTTGTATTATAAATAGTGTTGGTGAGAAATCTCTTCACTATTTTTTTATTAAAAAAGACATAAGTTTGATACAATG
>CANQWJ010000001.1 GCA_947627525.1 uncultured Bacilli bacterium | reverse complement strand
GTGCCGAAAGCGAGAATTGAACTTGCCTCTGATCCTTACCAAGGACCTGTTTTACCACTAAACTATATCGGCATAAGTAAATTATATCATATTATTTATAAAATTTACCATACTAATAATGGTGATTTTATGAGAATTTTAATAACGGGAGCAAGTAGTGGAATTGCTTTTTTAACAGGATGTGTCTTATCTGATAGAGGTCATGATGTTTATATGACTTGTAAAACGAATACTGAAGTTATAGAATTAGAAAAAAAATTAGATTATTTAAATTTGTCAGCTAAAGTATTTAAACTTGATATTACTTCTAAAGAAGATCGAGACAAGATAAATAATATAGATATTGATGTTTTATTTCTTCATGCTGGTATTGGTTATACTGGTTTATTAAAGGATGTTGATATTGATACAATTAAAGATAATTTTGAAGTTAATGTTTTTTCCAATTTACAATTGATTCAGTTATTTCTAAAAAGAGATAACTCACCTAAAAAAGTTGTTATGACATCATCTTTGTTAGCTAATCATGCTTTACCATTTTTTGGAAGTTATGTAATGACTAAAACAACTATTGAAATTATGATGAAAACTCTATGTAGAGAAAACCTTTTTAATGACAATAGGTTTATTGTAATAAGACCAGGAGCATATAAAACAGGTTTTAATCAATATATGATACTTTCTGGTGAAAAAAATAAATTATCTTTTAAAACGAGACGAATACTTAATGATCTTTTTTCTTTTATTGAATATAAAAAATTAAATTCAATAGTATATAAAATTGTTTTAGCTATTGAGAAAGGAAATAAAAATATTTATTCAGCACCTTTGTCACAAACTATTTTTATGAAGATATTTAAGTAATTTTACACTTGTTTGTAAGTATTATCTTTAAAAAAAGAAGATTTTTGTTTTTATTATGATATAATCAAAATAGGTGGTAGTATGTTTGATAGTAATGGAACAATGATCGATAAAAATAATGGAAATAATAATATATTAGCTAAAATCACTTTAGTAATATTGGGAATCTTCATTGTAGTATCTGTCGGTATGGTCTTTTTTGATCAATATGAAATGAATAAAGAAATAGAAGCAAGAACTAAATGGTATATAGAAAATGGTTCAGTATTCAGTAATACAGAGTATGTTAACAATGATGGTGGATATGTTGAAACAAGTGATAATGATGTCATTGAAATAAAAAAGAATGGTGATGTCGTTGCTAAAAACGGGGGTAAAGCAACAATAACGGTCACTAAGGAATTAAAAGATGAGTATAATGACTTTAATGATAATTCTAAATCTAGTAATACTAATAACTCTAATAAACCAAATAAAAAACCTACTACTAGTAAAAAAGATAAATTAACGGAAGTATATGATAATCTTGAAGAAGGCGAAAGTGCTGAAATAGAAGTTGTCGTTGATGAAAAAGTCAATTCAATAGTTTTAAAAACGACGGAATTAAATCTTTTTGTTGGCGAAAGTAGTAATTTAGAATATGGAATTATTCCTTCATCAGCAACCAATAAAAAAGTTTCTTGGGAGAGTAGTGATGATAGTGTTGTTACAGTTGATAGTAATGGAAAAGTGAGTGCTAAAGGGGAAGGGACAGCAACTATAACTGTAACAGCTTTAGATGGTAGTAAAAAGGCGGCTAAATGTAAAATAAATGTAACTAAAAAAGAAGTTGTTAAAAGAAGTATTACATTAGTTGAAAGTAGTAAAACACTACAAGTTGGTGAAAAATATGTATTGGATCCAATAGTTTCACCAGATGCTAATTTAAAAAGTAAAATAGTATATACCAGTAGTGATGATAGTGTTGCAACAGTTGATAGTAATGGTAATGTTTATGCTAGAAAAGATGGTAGTGCAACTATTACTTTGACACTTAAAGAAGAAAATTTAACAGCTACTTTTAAAGTTATAGTAAAAAATGTTGATGTTAGTAGTATTCAAGTATCACCACATTCTATAACATTAGAAACTGGTAATAGTATGTCTTTACAAACGACTATTTATCCAAGTAATGCTACTAATAAAAATGTTACATATACATCTAGTGATCAAAACATTGCTACAGTTTCTAAAGATGGTGTAGTAACAGCTATTAAGAGTGGTAATTGTAACATAACAGTATCAAGTAATAATAATAAAACAGATGTTGTAAGTGTTAAAGTTAATGAAAAAATAATACCTGTTACAAAGATTGATGCCAAAATAAATAATAGTAATATAAAAATTGGTGATACAACGAATGTCATTACTACCATTTATCCAAGTAATGCTACTGATAAGACTATAACTTATACATCTAGTAACAATGGCATTGCTACAGTTGACAATAGAGGAGTAGTAAAAGGTATTAGTCCAGGAAATGTAATAATTTATGTTACTTCGTCTTCAGGAATACAAAATAAATTAAGTTTAGTAGTAACGCCAAAATTAATAACAAAAATATCTTTAAGTTCAAATAGTTCTAGTATTCAAGTAGGAACAACAACTCAATTAACGACAACAATTACTCCTAATGATGCTACAACTAAAACAATTTCCTATGAAAGTAGTAATAACAATATTGCTACTGTAAGTCAAAATGGTATTGTGACTGGTAAAAGTCAAGGGGAAGTAACAATAACGGCTAGTACAAATGATGGTAGTAATTTAAAATCATCTATAAAAATACAAGTTTTACCAATTAGAGTATCAATGATTCAAGTTGATAAAACTAGTGTAACAATGTCTAAAAATGGAACAGCTAATTTAAAGACAACAGTATATCCAAGTACTGCAACTAATAAAAAAGTAACATATAAGAGTAATAATACGAAGGTAGCAACTGTTAGTTCAAGTGGTGTAATAAAAGGAATAGCCAATGGAACTGCAACTATTACTATAACTTCAGATGATAATAACAATGTTACTACTAGTGTAAGAGTTGAAGTTAAAGAACAAACAGTTAGTAGTATATCATTATCTAAAGAAAGAGTTATTTTAGATAAAGGTTCTTCAGTAACAATTACGCCAACAGTTAAATATGATATAACTAATGCTCCTGGACTTGCGGCTACTTGGAAAAGTGCTAATACTAGTATTGCTACAGTTAACAATGGTGTAGTAACAGCTAAAAAAGTAGGAAAGACATACATAACGATAACTGTTGGTCAAAAAAGTAAGTCTATACCAGTATATGTATCTAATTCTGGTAATAAAATATTTTTCTTGGACATTCAAGATAACGTTGATAAAACGGATGGTACTTTAGATAGTAATTATGTCATTGGCGATGCAATTTTAATTAGAAGTACTCAAAATGGTAAATATGTATATGGTTTAATAGATATTGGTAAAAATTATCAATATTCTTATAGGCGAATTCTTTCATACCTACAGGATTTAGGTGTAAAAGAATTAGAGTGGCTTTTAGTAACACATAACCATTCTGATCATTATGGTGGTATTTATTATGGTAGTGATACAAAAGGTATATATAAAGATGGTGTAAAAATTAAAAGTTTATATTTAAAACAATATGATCGTGCAACTTCAAATACTGATGCTGGTAATGTCGATAATTATCGTAATAACTTATCAAAGTATTTTAAATTATATTTAGATAAAGCTAAAAAGAATGGTACAACTATATATTGTGTAGGTAATTGGAGTGATTCAAAAACTTTAGGAACTGGTAATGGTAATGATAAAACTAATTATTGTTATAAGAATAATGTTAATACTTTAACTCTTGGTGATTTTAACTTTAAATTATACAATACTAGTGATGCTTATAGTGGCTTACAAGATGTTTGCAAGAAGAACTTAAATTGTAATGAAAATGCTAATTCAATTGTGGCGGTTGCAACAGTTAAAGGAAAAAAGATTGTTTTTTCTGGTGATATTGATAATAATATTGATGCTAATGGAAATAAGAGTAATTGTGGAACAGATACTAGTCCTAAGTCTTGTTTTATAAGTTCAATAGCTGATAAAATAAAAAAAGATTATGGTAAAATGGATATTTATAAAATGTCCCATCACACTATTACAGGTAACAATCCTTTAAATGCTATAAAAGCTTATAGTCCTACTTATGCTGTTGGTACTATTACTGGTCATTATGTTAATATTCGTAATACAAATGGAACTTATAAACATAAGAATTATGAGTCTATTAGAAGAGTTCTAGATGCAGGCGTAAAGAGTCAAAATATATATTATTCAGGTGATGGTACAGTTCTATTCAATATTGATAGTAGTGGTAATATTTCAACTTTACAGTTCTATCAAGAAGAAACGAGTAGAGAAATGGATTATGTTGTTTATTATTCACAAGTTGATACGAGATGGAATAAAGAAAAATATGGTACTGATCCTGACTTAAATATAAACAATTCTGGATGTGCGCCTACATCAATAGCAATTGTTATGTCTACAATTAATGGAACATCAGGATACGGACCAGCTGATACTGTAAAATCTCTTTGTAATATTGCTGGTGCTTGTCAAGCTGGTGGTACAACCTTTGGTGGTGTTACTAAACTTTTAAATCAATATGGTGCGTTACAACCTAATGGTCAAGCGCAAGTTGCTTACCAGTATTATAAAGATAAAGATAAATTATATGATTGTTTAAAGAAAAATACTTGTATGGCAGTCATTCATGTTCAAGATGTTAAAGGTCAACATACCTTTACAAGTGGTGGACATTATCTTGCTATAACAGGAATGGCTAATGCTAGTACTTCTAAAAGTATTAGTGATGCTAAATTAACTATTGCTAATCCTGGTATGATTGGTCTTGATCCATATCGATATAATAAAACATACACTTTTAATGATTTTGATAATAATACAAGAGGTTCAAGTTATAAAGCTCCTTCAGCTTTTTGGATAATAAAAAAATAATTAGAAAAGTCTGTAATTGACTTTTCTTTTTCTTCATAGTAATATAGTTGGTAATTTTAAGGGGGAATATAAGTGAAATTATCAGTTATTTTTATTCAATTATTATTATCTTTACCACTTCTTGGAATAATGGAGTATTTTAATAATAAAAAGATTTCTAATATTCAAAAAATATTAATACCAGTTATATATGTTGTAATTGTATCAGGCTTATGTATGGAAATTAAGGATAATATTTACTTAATTGTTATTTTTCAAGTAGTGATGCATGAATTTTATATAAATAACGTTACTGGTAATAATCTATTAATTAATAAAAAAGAATATTTAATAAATTCATTTATTAGTGTTATTTTATCGATCTTTATTTATAATTACTACATATCTAAAGTAGATAGTATTTTACCACTTCCAAGTGAGTTTAGGAGTATTTTATGGTTCTTGATAATTATCTTTATTTATTGTTTATTAAAAGAACATTTAAAAATAACATCTTCTAATAATAATGTCAGTTTTATTGAACGTAAAAGAGAATATGTCATAGTTATGTATGCTAAACTAAAAAATAGATATTTTAAAGTGATAAAGAGTAAAAAAGACTTAGTAAATAAATTGATATATGCAATGATGATATATGAGAATTATACGCATCCTTTAATTAGTCGTAAGATGACTATTATTAAGAGTAAAATCTTTGAAAATACTTATCATTATGGTATTATGCAAGTAGAATCTAATCAGGAAATAGATGATGAAGAAAGTATTAAAATAAGAATTAATGATATTGAAAAAATTATTGCTAAAAAGAGTAATAAGAAGAAAAATGATATTAGAAGTGTTTTAGAAGAGGTATATAGTGATACTAATAAGATTAATAATATTTGTGATATATATGATGAAATAATTTCTTTTGAAAATAAATAATTATTGAAAAAGACGAGCATAATAATATTGGAAAAAAATTAAGAAAGACTATTGTCAAAAAAATTTTAATATGATAATATTATATTGCTTGTCATATATGGCGATGTAGCTCAGCTGGCTAGAGCGCCTGGTTCATACCCAGGAGGTCGTGGGTTCGATCCCCTCCGTCGCTACCATTGATGAATTTGTTCGAACTTTTTCGAACTTTGATATAGAGAACTTGCAAAAGTTCTCTTTTATATTACTATGAATATGCCAAGGAAACTTGCATAAAATAAAAAAGAGGAACATTTAAGAGTAAGTGAATGTCTCCTCTAAAAATTTAGTTTCGACACTCGATTAATGCTGATTGAGTGTCATTTTTTATTGTATCTCTCCTTCTTTATCAAGATTGAAGGACGACACTCACATCAAATGTCCCTATAAAAATTATTCTGGTAGTGTAACATAATTTAAAATATTGGATTTGGAGAAACATTTTTAGAACATAATTCTAAACAAATTAGCGATGGGAAAAATAAAAGATTAAAAATTATGATATAATATTAGTTAACAAAGGAGGTTTCTATTAATGAAAACAATAGGCATAATTGGTGGAATGAGTTATGAATCTACTATACATTATTATGAGAGAATAAATAATCAAGTTAATCAAATTGCAGGAGGATTAACAAGCGCAAAACTTTTGATTTATAATGTTAATTTTGAAGAAATAAGAAAATTAATGCTAGAAAATAGATGGGATGAAATTGGCATAGAACTTGCCAAAATAGCCAAAACATTAGAGATGGCTGGAGCAGATTATATTGCTATTGCGACAAATACAATGCATAAACTGGCTGATTATATTCAAGGTCAAATAAATATTCCATTAATTCATATTGCAGATTGTGTGGCTGAAAAATGCAAAGAAAATAATGTTTTAAATGTAGGACTATTGGGAACTAAATATACAATGGTAGAAGATTTTCTTAAAAATAGATTGGAAAAGAATGGACTAAAAGTTACTACTCCACAAATGGAAGAAAATATAAATGAAATAGATAGAATAATATTTGATGAGTTATGTAAGGGAGAAATTAAAGAGACATCAAAGCAATATTATATAGATATTATTAATAGTATGATAAAGCAAAATAACATTGAAGGAGTAATTTTAGGATGTACGGAAATAGAAATGTTAATAAAGCCAAATGATATTAATATTCCTATTTTTGATACTACGCAAGCACATATTGATACTATCGTAGATTATTCTTTAGAGAGAAAAAGTTGTAGATAATTGTGTTATTCGTATACACTGAATTATGTCTATATCTATAGGAAATTTTATTTTTTTAATGAATAATGGAGGAGATAAAATGCAGTTATATAAAGGACAATGTTTTGAAATTGTTTTTCTTGATTGGTGTCAAGAGTTTCCTGGACAATGCATTATTTCTTGTGAAAAGCCAGGTTTGAGTGACTTAAGTGATGATGATTGGATTGAATTAGGAAAGATGGAAAAAGAATTAGAGCGCATAACTAAAAAACTTTTTGGTGCAACGATGTATAATTTTGCCTGTCTTATGAATAATGCTTATCGTGATGATGAAACACCGCATGTTCATTTTCAATTTATTCCGCGCTATAAAGGGAAGAGAGAAATATTGGGAAAGAACTATAAAGACCATCATTTTGGCTATAACTTATGGAAATGGTCTCGCAATAGATTTAAAGCTCAAAAAGATATCTTTAGTAAAGATGAAAAAGAAAAGATGTTTACAATGATGAAAGATGAATTTAAGATGTAATTATTGCTTTTTCGTCTTTTTTTTGTTAAAATAAGCACACAAAGAGGTGAATAGTATGATAAAGATTATTGAACGTGAACATATTATTTATACAGCTCTTCTTTACAATTATATTGCTAATAAAGAAATGTCATTATCGTCTTCTAAAGTTGATGCTTTTCTTGATGAGATAAAAAATAATTTACAAAGTACTAATTACGATCTTTCTAGTGATGAAGAGCAAAATAATTATTTATTTTATTGTGGTATTTATTATGATGAAGAAAATAAAATCTATTCTTTTAGATCAGAAAAAGAATTAAATCTTAAATCATGGTTATATGATACATTGCCAAATGAAGTAGTGAGAGCAAGTTTATTTCCTTCTTCTTTAGAAAAAATTGGTGTTGCGAAAGAAAATTTACAAGTAAAAGAAAAATATGATTGGCAAAATGGACATCTTGATATTGCTTCAACAACAGAAGAAGAAGCACGTACTAGTGCTAGAAGTCTATTAGAAAGTAAGAAGTGTCGTAATATCATTCTTACGACGTCTTTTAAAACGATATTAGATAGTAATGAAGGATATCGTATTTCTTATGTTTGTGAAGAACCATTTGAAAGAGTCGATACTACATTACCAAATAAAACTTTAATAAAAAAAGATTGTTAAAAAGAGATTTATATGTTAATATATTAGGTACATTTTAAGGTTAAGGAGGTTTTTATGGGAATTTTTAAGTTTGCTGCTTCCCTTGCTGGAGCAACAGCAATCAAAGTATATGCTGGTGTTGAAGTAGTTAAAGAAATAATGCAACATGGATATAAAATAAGTCCAGATGCTAAAGAAAGAATAAGTGAGGTACAACCGCAAAGTCAAGATAGTACTAAAAGAAAAATAGGTAATTATGTGGTTAATTTTACACCATATGTTAATCTAGGTGCTTCTTATGTTAGTTATGTTAATTTAAAAAATGAGTTTAATGAAATACTTGATGATGAGGATCGTACTAAAACTAAATTCAATGGCGCATTAGTAAAAATGACCGATGAAGAATTGGAAGCAATGGCTAGTTTACCAACAAAAACAGATAGATTCCTTTATTGGGGATCTTTGATGGATCAACAACCAAGAAAAACAGCTATTGATGAGTTGTATGGTGATTTATTGAAAGATCAAGAAAGACATACTTCTACGCAAGACGGAGATAAAGATGAAGACAGTTTAGGAAGTTTCTCTTCAATGTTATCAGAGATTTTTGGCGATTCCATAAAAGGTAAAAAAGGAACTACTGCATCAATTTTAGAAACATTTATGGATGATACGATTGCTGATCTTTTTGGAAGTGTTCAAGACCAAGCGCAAGATGGACAAGACAAACCAAAAGTTAAGAAAAAAGGATCTGATGATTCTTTCTCATACCATCAAAGTAGAGAAGATAAATAGTTATCTTCTTTTTGATTATAGGAAAAACTTGAAAAAACTATCATAATATGTTATAATAGGACTACTTTTAAGGGGGAATAGATATGGATAGTGTTTTTACAATCAAAAAGACTAAATCCAGTATTAATCTTTTGGCTTTTCAATATGATACGATTACTTATTCAATTGAAATTTTAAAAAGACGAAAAAAAGAATTACAAATGGATCCTATTTTAAAAAATAAAATTAATAATTATATTATGATGGAACGTTTAGCAATTGAACAGGATTTAAAAAAAGAGCAATTGCCATTTGATATTAAGAAGAATGCTAAAGATTATTTAAATAGTCCTAATAATACAGACTTAAAAAACTATATGAGTATTTGTAAACATATTGTTGCTAAACAATTAGACATAAAGGAAATTTGTTCAAGAGTTGATTTCCATAATCATTATTTTAAAGTCAGTGGTCAAGATTTAATTTGTTTAGATTATCCTTTTTCGACTATTGGTAGTAATTATAATGAAATTGAAAAGAAATTCTTATGTGCTTGTGCTAGAATGAATAGAAGAATTGTTGATGGTAATATTACAAGTGGTGGAACACAACCTTTTTATTCATCATTTAAAGATATAGAAACTAATAATTTAGTAAGTGTCATTTAAATAGAAGATTACTTCTATTTTTTCTTTTCAAAAATAATCATCTATGGTATCATATATTATAGAATAAAGGGTGATATTATGAATGATAACAATAGTCCAATTTTGAATGGAAATAATTTCAATAATAATCAGGAACCAATAAATCAAGGAGCAAATAATCAACCTAAGAAAGATATTTTGAGTGAAAATGTTGACTTTTCTACAAAAAGTGATAAGCCTGCTGTTCAATCAGAATCAAATGTAGTTAGTGAAACAACGATTAATGCTGATGCTAATACTGTTGTAGAAGAAAAGAAAGATGAAACAACAATTGAACAAGTAAGTGTTGTTGTTGATAGTAATGACTTCAATACTTTAAAAGAAGGCGAAGTTTCAGCTGATAGTGTTTTTAATAAAGAAAATGAAGCAGCAACGGGAAAAGGGATGAAAGAAGGGGTTGAATATTCTAATGAGAAGAAGAAGTTTCCTTTCTTTATGACTTTAATGCTAATTTTATTGGTTGTTTGTGGATTTTATGTTGAAGATATAACAAAGTATATTAATGAATATATGGAAAAGAAAAATCAAGAGGAACAGACACCTACTTCCCCTCCTGAAGAAGAACAAAAAGTTATTGCCTTAAGCCAAATTAAAGAAAAACTTGATTCTTCTGTTAATATGGCTGCTTTTGAAAATGAAAATAAAGTAGAAGTAGATGTTACAACGACTGATAATAAAATAACTTTTGTAACTAAAAACTATTTACAACCTAATAGTCAAGATAATTTAGTTGTTGATTATGTTTTAGAAAATAATGTTTTAGTAACTACTTGCACGGCTAGTAATAGTGACTTTGGACTTGCGATGAGTGTTATTTTAATAAAAGAAGTTGCTCTTCTTCAAAATGTTAATACAGCTAATTTAACTAATTTTGTTAATGATAATTTATATACAATGACAATTGATAAAGGTTTTGAATTGACACATTCTGAAGATGGTAATAATACTTATAAGATTGCTCTTGATAAAGTATTAGAAATATCATAGAAGGACTACTATTCCTTCTTTTTTTATTTATATAAATATGGTATAATCAGTTTTAGTTGGAGGTGTCAATATGAGTAAAGATACGAAAAGAAAAGATTATATAACTTGGGATGAATATTTTATGGGTGTTGCTAAACTATCATCTATGCGTAGTAAAGATCCTAATACGCAAGTTGGTTCTTGTATTGTAAGTAAAGATAATCGTATTTTATCAGTTGGTTATAATGGTGCACCTAATGGATTTAATGATGATAACTTCCCTTGGGGAAGAATTGGTGAAAAATTAAATACTAAATACATGTATGTTTGTCATAGTGAATTAAATGCTATTCTAAATTATCGTGGTAACATGAATGATTTAGTTGGTGGTAAGATTTATGTTCATTATTTTCCTTGTAATGAATGTGCTAAAGCTATTATTCAAGCTGGTATAAAGGAAGTTATTTATTTGCATTCTTATGATTATGATAATCATAGTGATGAAATGGAAGCTTCAATTCGTATGTTTGACACTTGTGGTGTTAAATATCGTAAATTTGAAGCTGGAAATAGAAAAGAAATTGTTTTAGACTTAAAAGATGAATAGTTGAGGAAGTGATTTTCGTGATTGTTAAATACAACTTATTGAAAAAAGAAAAAGATACGAAAGCTCGTTATGGTAAATTAGAAACTAATTATGGAACTTATGAGACACCAATGTTCATGCCGGTTGGAACGAAAGCAACTGTCAAAATGTTAACGCCAGATGAACTATATGAGATGAAAGCTGGTATTATTTTATCCAATACTTATCATTTGTGGTTACGTCCAGGTGAAGACTTAATTGCGAAAGCTGGTGGCCTTCATAAATTTATGAATTATAATGGACCAATTCTTACCGATTGTGGTGGCTTTCAAGTTTTTTCACTCGTTAAAAACAAAAAGGACATAACCGAAGAAGGTGTTCACTTTAAGAGCCATATCGATGGTAGTAAACTATTTTTGACACCTGAAAAGTCAATTGAAATTCAAAATAAATTAGATAGCGATATTGCGATGAGTTTTGATGAGTGTCCGGCAGCTAGTGCTAGTTATGAATATTTAAAAAATAGTGTTGAAAGGACACTTCGTTGGGCCGCAAGATGTAAAAAAGTTCATAATAATCCGCGCCAAGCTCTATTTGGAATTGTTCAAGGTGGGGCTTATGAAGACTTACGTAAATTGTCCGCTATTGAGACAGTAAAAATGAATTTTGATGGTTATGCCATTGGGGGAGTTGCTAATGATGGCGAAAGTAAAGAAGATATGTATAAGGCCATTGATTATTCTGTTCCATATCTTCCAGATGATAAGGCTCGTTATTTGATGGGTGTTGGCGAACCCGCTGACTTATTAGAAGGTGTTGTTCGTGGCGTTGACTTATTCGATTGTGTTTTATCAACGCGTATTGCTCGTCATGGTAATGCTTTTACAAGATATGGTAAAATTAATTTAAAAAATTTAAAGTTTAGAGAAGATTTTACACCAATTGAAGATAGTTGTGATTGTTATTGTTGTAAGAACTTTACTAAGGCTTATATTCGTCACTTGCTTTTAGCTGATGAAAGCCTAGGAGCACGACTTTTGTCCATTCATAATACGCGTTTCTTAATTAAGATGATGGAAGAGATTCGTGAAGCTATTAAAAATGATAATTTATTACAATATAAAGAGGACTTTATGAATAAATATGAAAGTAAGAAGAGGGAGGTAAAATAATATGCCAAAAGTTGAATATAAACCAATGGGTGTATGTTCCAGCAAGATGATTGTGGAATGTGATGATGATGAAGTAATTACTGATATTAAAATAGTTGGCGGATGTCCTGGAAATACTTTAGGTGTCAGTAAACTATGCGTTGGTAAAAAAATAGATGAAGTCGTTTCTCTATTAGAAGGAATTAAATGCGGAATGCGACCAACATCTTGTCCAGATCAATTATCAAAAGCTTTAAAAGAGTTAAAAGGGACAAAATAAAAAACAAAAACTATACTAGTTCTAAATTGGTATAGTTTTATTTTTTCTTTTTAATTTTTATGATATTATAGTATTATGAAATTATACAATATGGAGGTTATATGATAATTGAAACAGAGCGATTGATTTTAAGACAGTGGAATCTTGACGATATTGATGATTTGGTTGAAGGACTAAACAATGTCAATGTTAGTAAATGGTTAGCTAATGCTCCATATCCTTATACTATTTCTGATGCTAAAGACTTTATTAATAAAACGATTGAAAATAATTTATATAACTTTGCGATTGTTTTGAAAAGTGAAGATAAAGTAATTGGTGGTGTTCAAATATGCAATATTAGTTATGCTAATGGTACGGCTGGTGGTGGTATTTGGTTAAATGAAAAATATCAAGGAAATGGATATGGAACAGAAGCTTTTGCTGCTAGAATAAAATTTGCTTTTGATATTTTAAAACTTAGAAGATTAGAAAATGGCTATTTTAAAAACAATGATAGATCACATAAAATGCAATTAAGATTTGGATATAGAGATGAAGGCGTTAGAAGACAAAGATTTGTTTCCAAAGCAACAGGTAATATTGAAGATGAATATATAACAGGATTATTAAAAGATGAAGTAAAAAATCTAAATGATTTTGAATTTAAAATAATTAATTAAGATAGTAAGTCATTATAAAAAAGAAAGAAGATGATATTATTAATATAAATATTAGAAAAGTAAAATTAGAAGATATCGATAATGGACTTTTAGATGTTTTTATTGAAGGATATATGTTTCATCAAAAAGGAAGACCAGATGTTTTTAAAAGTAAAGATGAAAAACAATTAAAAAATGATTTATTTGCCAACCTTGAAAAGTTTATAACACTTGTAATATTAGTTGATGAAAAAGTAGTAGGGTACTTAGCTTATACAATAAAAGACAAGCATACTAAAAAGTTATATGTTGATCAATTAGTTATTCTTGAAAAATATAGAAATCAAGGACTTGGTAAAAAAATGATGGATGAAGTAAAAAATATCGCTTTAAAAGATAATTGTGATAGTCTAGAACTTGATTGTTGGACGTTTAATGAAAATGCTATGGCAATGTATGAACATTTAGGTTTTAAAAGACAAAGAATAATATATGAAAAAAGTTTAATAAATAAAGGATAAAAAATGGAAAATCTTATAATAAGAAATGTAAAAAAAGAAGATATACCTAAGATTGTAGACATTCAAATAAATGGTTGGAAGACTGCTTATAGAGGTATAATTGATGATGAATATTTAGAAAACTTAGATTCTGAATATGATTTAAAAGTTAAAAAAATGCAAAAAAATTATATGAATAATGGCTTTGTTGTAGTAGAACTTAATAATCAGGTTGTTGCTTTTTGCAGATATATTTATGATAATAGTAATTCACCTGAAATCATTGATGCTGATTGTGAATTATCAGTACTTTATGTAGAATCAAACTTGAAAAATAAGGGAATTGGAACAGCGTTATTTAAATATGTAATTAATGAATTTAAAAAGCAAAATAAAACTTGTATGGTAATATGGTGTTTAAAAGATAATGTGATTGGAAATAGATTTTATACCAAAATGGGTGGAACAATAGTAAGTGAGAAAGCAATAACAAAAGGAAATAAAGAATATAAAGAAGTATGTTTTTTATATAATATTTGATAAAATTCTGATAGTTAAAAAATAATTTAAATAATTAGAAAAATAAAAAATAGGGGCTTTCCTATTTTTTTCTATTTATACCTAAAATACTACTAGTAGTTGCTAAAGCTAATACTAAAAGATAGGTAAATAGTGATACAAGAGTTAGTTTCTCTTTAAATATTAATGTAAGTAATAGAGAAATACCAATAATTATACCTCCTAGAATGAGACCGTTGATATAACCCTTATTACTACTTTTAAAACCTAAGTAAAATCCCGATGTAAAAGTTGCTACAAATAATGTTAATAATTCTATAAGACTGGATACTTTACCACCAATGATATCATTATAATAGAGGATGGTATTTAAAAGACTTAGTCCCATTATGATTATTAAGAAAAATCCTAAACTTTTTAAGTAGTTTTTATATGTCATTTCATTCACCTAATTAATATTATGTTTTGTATAAAAAAGATATTCTAAAACCATAATATATTTGAGATGATTTTATGGAATACGTAACGGTTTTATTTAGAACTTTTTTCTTTTATGTATTTATTACAATGATATATCGTTTTATGGGTAAGAGAGAGATTGGTCAACTAGGAATCGTTGATTTAATTGTTTCTATTTTAATTGCGGAACTTGCGGCTGTTTCGATTGAACAAAGAGAGGAATCATTAATGTTATCAGTTCTTCCTATTTTTTTACTTCTATTCATTCAAATGGGAATGAGCTTTATCTCACTAAAGAGTAGTAAGATTAGAAATTTATTTGATGGTAATCCATCCGTTATCATCAATCGTGGTAAAATTAATTTTAAAGAGATGGTCAAACAACGCTACAACATGGAAGATTTATTGACACAACTTCGTGAAAAGCACATTCGTAGTATTGAAGAAGTTGATTATGCCATTTTAGAGACGAGTGGAAAGTTATCGGTCTTTAAAAAGGATTCTAAATTGTTTGGTGAATATCCTTTACCAGTTATTTTAGATGGGCAAATTGATTATGATACTCTTCGTCAAATTGATCGTAATGAAACTTGGATAAGAAAAGTTTTACAACAGGACAATTTAGAGATTCAAGATATTTTTTATGCCTTTTATCGTCATAAACATCTTTTTTTAATTAGACAAGAAGATCTTCATAAATAGTGTCAAGCAATTATTACCGCAATTTACAACCAAATTCTTCCGTGTTATAATTGTTTTAACAATATGGGAGTGATTTTGTGAAGATACTTAAAAATATGGACAAATGGTTACTTTTAATCACAATTATCCTTTGTGCAATTGGATCAATTATGATTTTTTCAGCATCTAACGTATCTTCTTATATGCGCTATGAAACGAGTCCTTATCATTATTTAATTCGTCAAGTAGTCATTATTTTTATTGGTTTAGTTTTTGCTTGTATGACCTTGATGACGAAGACGAAAATATTTAGTCGTTTTGCAACATTTGTAACTTACTTATTATTGATATCATTACCATTGTTATTCGTTTTTGGTATTGAGAGTAATGATGCCCAAAGTTGGTTCAGGATCGGTAGTTTTAACTTTCAACCGAGTGAGTTTTTAAAGGTTTTCGCGATTATTTGGATTGCGCGTTATTATAATGCGAAAAAAGAGCATACTGAGTCGTACGTTGGCTCTTTATATCCCATTTTCATTTGCGTTTTAGCGTTTGTTGCGATTGCTTTACAACCCGATCTTGGAACAGCTGTTTTATTTGCTTTAATAATTGGTGTTTTATTTCTTTTATCACCCGTTGATAAGAAAATAAAAAGAAGTATTTTTACAATTGGTGGGGGATTAGTAGTCATTTTAGGACTTATTCTTTTAGTTGGCGGTAAAAGTCTTTTATCTGATCGTCAAATGTCACGTATTACTAGTGTCATTGATAGTAGTCCTTGTAGTGAGGATAGTTATTACACTGATGGAAACCAGGTATGTAATGGTTATATTGCCATCAATAATGGTGGTCTAACAGGTCGAGGTCTTGGTAATAGTATTCAAAAGTATTTATATCTACCAGAAGCGCATACGGATTTCATATTTTGTATCATCGTTGAAGAATTAGGTTTGATTTTTGGTATCTTTATCATTTTCTTATATATAGTTTTATTAGCAAGAATAATAATTATTGGTCGTAAAAGTCTAAATAATTGTGATGCCTTAATTTGTTATGGTGTTGCTTTCTATTTCTTCATTCATATCATCATCAATCTTTGTGGTGTCTTTGGCCTTTTACCAATGACCGGTGTACCATTACCATTTATGAGTTATGGTGGTAGTTATACGCTATGTCTATTTATTTCTTTAGCGCTTGTTCAACGCATTAATGTTGAAACCCAATTAAAAAGAAAACAAATGGTAGGAAAATAATAAGCAATGAATAATAATCTCCTTTAAAGGAGGTTTTTTTATGGAAAATAGTTTAGGTGAATTTGTCTATTTCAATAAGAAAAAAATTTTAGTCGCAATCCTTATCATTGGACTAGCAATCGGAGGAATCATTTATTATTTTTTTAGTGATTGGCAAAATGATGAAGAAACTATAGAAAAAAATGAAGAAGAAGTTGTCATTAGTGAGAAGGAGGAAAGTAGTGTTGAAGAAGAAAAAGAAAAGGAAGATAAAACTGTAACCAATTGTTTTTTTGATATCAAAGGAGAAGTTAAGAAACCAGGCGTCTATTCTATTAACTGTGATAAGAGAATAGTTGACGCTATTAAAACGTCAGGTGGTATAACTAATCAAGGCGATACAAGTGTCTTAAATTTGAGTAAAAAAATAGAAGATGGAATGGTTATTGTCGTCTATAGTAAAAAAGAAATTTCGGCATTTTTAGAAACTTTAAAAAAAGAAGAAGAAAAGAAAGAGATTTGTGAAAATAGTAATATCCAAAATGATGCTTGTATAACTTCAAATAATAGTAGTAACGATAAAAAATCAAATAGCATTGTCAATATCAACACGGCATCACTCGAAGAATTGATGACTTTATCAGGAATAGGTGAGAGTAAAGCTAAAAGTATTATTGAATATCGTACTAAAACACCATTTAAGAAAAAAGAAGATTTATTAAATGTGACAGGAATAGGGGATAGTCTATACGCTAGTATTAAGGAAAATATTACTGTGTGATTACTTATATTATTTTATCTTTTTTCTTGCTCTTTCTTTTTTATTCTTTAAAATAAATACTAAAGTAATTACTAAAAATAATGACAATTATATTGAAGGAATAGTTACTGATCTTTTTATTTCTGAAGACAAAGTAACACTAGAAGTAAACGGTTCTAATAAAGTATTATGTACTTATTATGACTCTTTAAACGAAAATATAGAATTAGGAGATAAAGTAAAAGTAATAGGAGATATTGATATCCCTAAGAAAAATACTAATCCTAATCTTTTTAATTATCAAAATTATTTAAAATCTAAAAAGATATATTATGTTATGAACGTTGATAAAATTGAAAAGATATCATCTAATAAAAATATCTTTTATGCGATAAAAAATAAAATCAAAAATATTATTAACCATAATAAAGCATCTAAATATTTATATCTTTTTATTTTAGGTGATAATCGTTATGTAGATAGTGATATTAAAAATAATTATCAAAATCTTGGTATAAGTCATTTGTTTAGTATTTCCGGAATGCATATCTCAATATTATCGGGAATTATTTTATTATTATTAAAAAAGATACATATAAGTGAAAATAAAAGATATTTATTAACTTGTCTTTTTATTTCCTTTTATATATTTTTAGTTAACTTTTGTCCTTCGGCATTAAGAAGTGGTATCTTTTTTATTCTTTTAAGTATTAATACTATTTTTTATTTTAATATAAAACCAATTAATTTATTATTATTGACAACAAGTATTATTCTTTTCTTTAATCCCTATATCATTTATAATGTTGGTTTTTTGTTTTCTGTCGTCATAACAGCGTCTTTAATTTTATTTAGTAATTTACTCAATCGTCATAATAATTATATTTATAAAACACTTATGACTTCTTTAATTGCTTTTTTATTTAGTTTACCAATATCTTTATACAATTATTATCAAGTAAATATTTTAACTATTTTTTATAATTTATTATTCGTTCCCTTAGTATCAATAATTATCTTTCCGCTTTCTTTATTATCATTTATAATTCCTCTTTTTAGTAATGTCTTGATTTTTCTAACAAGTATTTTAGAACGTTTAACGAGTTTTTTATCCTTAATTGACTCTAATATCATTTTTAATAAACCAAGTCTTTTTATAGTTTTTATATATTATTTAGTTATAACTATTATTTTTAAATATCATAAGAAAATTTCTATTTTACTTTTTCTTTTGATGTTATTAATTCATTATAACTATAATGTTCTTTTTCCAAAAGACTATATGTTAATGATTGATGTTGGTCAAGGTGATAGTATTCTTTTACACAGTTCTAAATATGATGCTTTAATTGATACGGGTGGAAAGTTACAAAATAGTAATATTTCGAAAACAACGCTAATTCCATTATTTAAATCATTAGGAATTAGAAAGATTGATTATTTATTTTTAACACATGGTGATTATGATCATTTAGGAGAAGCTATTAATTTAATTAATAATTTTAATATTAAAACCGTTTATTTTAATGAAGGAAATGTTAATTATAATGAAAAGAAAATAATTACTTTATTAAAAGAAAAAAATATTGATTATAGTTTTTCTAAAAAGGGGAATAAATATAAAATAGGATCTTTTTCTATTACCTCATTAAATAGTGATTTAAAAGACGAAAATGACAGTAGTTTAATACTTTATGGAACGATCAATAAAAATAATTTTTTATTGATGGGAGACGCTAGTAAAAAGAGTGAAAAAGTATTATTTGATAATTATAATTTACCAGAAATAAGTATTTTAAAAGTAGGACATCATGGATCAAATACTTCGACTAGTTCTAATCTTTTAGAAACAATAAGACCTAAATATGCTTTGATATCAGCGGGTCAAAATAATAAATTTGGTCATCCGCATCAAGAGACTTTAGATAATTTAAATAAATTTTCGATTAGAACTTATGTAACTAGTAGGGATGGTGCTATTTTAGTTAATTTCGCTAAAAGAGTAACTTTTTCGCATTTTGGTACATAATATATATTAACGCTAATGATTTAGCGTTTGACATAGATTGGAGAGCAAATGCTCTCTTTTTTTGTCTTTTTCTTTATTCTACTCATAAAATATGCTAAACTTATAAAGTAGGCAAGAAAAAATAAATGGAGGAGAAAATATGAAATCAGTTGATTTTAATGCTAGTAGTGATCGAGAGTTTTTTAATATTGTCTCTGATATCCTAACTAATGATGAATTTGTTAAATTAAAAGAATATGGACATCATAGTAGTAATCGTTTACAACATTCTGTTAATGTCGCATATCGTTCTTATAAATTATCTAAAAAGTTTAATTGGGATGCACGTAAAACGGCACGTGCTGCTCTTTTACATGATTTCTTTTTAGTAGATAATTATACGATTGATAAAAAGAATAGAGTTAAAACTCTTTTCCATCATCCTGATTATGCTCTTGATAACTCTTTAAAATATTTTGAACTATCAGATAAGGAACAAAATATTATTAAAACTCATATGTTTCCAATTGGAATACATGTTCCTAAATATAAAGAGAGTGTTTTAGTTGATGTTGTCGATGATTATATTTCCATTCGTGAAGCAATGTATGCGAAAAATACTGAGTTGAAAGCAGCTTTTCATTTTCTATTAATATTTGCATTTAATTGTACATTTAAATAGTTGATTGGGGGAGTTTTTATGAAGAAAAAGTTGCGCCTTAAATTACCATTTAGAATTCTTTTATCAGCGATTGCTGTTATTTTGATAGTGACTTTATACTTTCCTATTCGTAGTATAATTAAACTAGTAGGGCACAATTATAGTTTTTCTTCAAGCGTTGAAATTGTATCATTAGATCTTTATGACGAAGTAATTGCTAGAGACTATAGTGAAACACTTAATAAGATAGTTAAAGATAAAGATTTTAATATAGATAATTATGAATCATATATGAATATTAATTATCAAGATCGACCTAACTTTTTGCAAAATGTTAATAAACTACTTGAATTAAAGTATAATGTTGAAGATATAAATAATATTAATAGTATAGTTAGTGATTCTTTTTATCCCAAACTGTTTCAAGAATATATTCAAGATATTAGTAAATATTTAACAGTTAAGTATTTTAAAGAAGCTAATTTTGATCGTTATCGTAAATATTTTAATGGTAATTATGAAAAGACCATTCTCTATGTCAATATTGGTCTTGATAAAGATTATTATACTGATACTACTTTGACTGATGATTTTTCAGTGACGATGTTAGTTAATAAGTATCATGGAATTAGTGATAAGTTTAGTGTACCTGATTTAACTAAGATAAGTGATGAATGCTCAATTGCGGAACCTAATTATATGAGTAAGGAAGCAGCGGAAGCCTTTGAGACGATGTGTCGTGATGCTAAAAGTCAAGGATATGATATTTTGGCTAATTCAACTTATCGTGATATGGATACTCAACAAAAGACTTGGGATACTTATTTAAATTTATATGGTATTAAATATAATGAGAAGTATGTAACTCGTCCTGGATATTCGGAACATCATACAGGTTTATCAGTAGATATAAAAAGTAAACATTCTAATATTTTTAAAGATTCTAAAGAGTATGATTGGTGTTTAGATAATTCTTACAAGTATGGTTTTATTCATCGCTATCCTGAAAGTAAAGTAAATATTACTGGTATTTCATCTGAGTCTTGGCATTTCCGTTATGTTGGAGTAGAAATTGCAACTTATATATATGAACATAATTTATCTTATGAAGAGTATTATGCAATGTTTTTAGATAAATAATCAATTGATCAATTATTTATTGGGAGGTTACTATGGAAGAAACAGAAGGAGAAAAGTTCGTTTATTGGGGTGTATTTTTTGTCATTATTATCATTATAGCTGTTGGTGGTTATTTTTTGACCTTTGGTAATAAAAAAGAGGATAATAAGCCCAAAAAAGAAGAAACAAAAGAAGAATATAACTATGGTAAATATCGTGGTAAATGGCTTTTAAAAGATGGCGAAGAAATAAATGAAGAGTTAGATATCAATAGCATTGATAGTTCAAAAGTTGAATTTAATTATTCTATTAATGATATAGTTTCTTTTGAAAAGCAAACAGCCATTTTAGAAGGTGCTAGTGCGGAGTTTGATATTACGACTTTAGATGGACAAATAGAATTGAGTGGGCGCTTAGTATTTAGAGAAGATAAAATAGTTTTAGTAATTACTGATACTAATAGTGACGACATTTCTTTAGGATCAATTGAATTTACTGAAAAAGAATAACTTTTTAATAGGGAGGTGTAGGTATGAAAAAATTTTTTGGAAAAGAAAAAATAGGTCGTGCTGTCCTTTTATATACGACGATGTTTGCTTTTTGCATTCTTGCAGTTACTTTTTTGTTTTATCGTCAACATCGTTCTTTTTTATGGAGTCATGATGGACTAAGTCAACATTTTGTAACTCTAAATTATTTCCGTAATACCATTATTACTTTCTTTAAAACAGGTAATTTTAATACTTTTAGTTGGAATATTGGGTTAGGAATGGATTTGTTTGGTAACTTGGCATATTACATAATTGGTGATTTCTTTTCTTACTTGAGTATTTTATTACCAGCTAATAAAATGGAGTTTTTATATAGTTTTTTAGTACCTCTTAGATGGTTCTTCGTTGGTATTAGTTTTATAATTTATTCTAAATATAAAAATAAAAGTAATTTTGCTAGTGCCGTTGGCTCAATTATGTATACTTTTTGTGTCTTTATTCTTCTTGCTGCCGTACGACATCCATATTTTATAAATGCTTTTATTCTTTTTCCTTTATTGATGCTAGGAATGGAAAAAATTGTTAATGACAATAAAAAGATATTTTATATAATTATTATTTTTATTACTTACTTATCAAGTTTCTATTTTGCTTATATGCTATCTTTATGTCTTTTAATTTATGGAAGTATTTTAATAATAAGTAAATATTATAAATATGGATTTAAAATAGTAATGATGGAATTCTTTAAAGTATTTCTTTATACACTAATTGGTATAGCACTATCTTCAGTTGTTCTTATTCCAACTATTTATCAATTCATTAATTCGATGCGTTCTAATAGTGATATAACATATATTTATAATTCTAATTATTATACAAACTTGTTATATTCTTTTACTAGTTTTGCCTCTAGTAATTGGGTTGTTTTAGGTATAAATGCTTTAGCTATGTTAACATTACCACTTGCTTTTAAAAATTTTAAAGAAAATAAAAAGATATTAATTTTTCTCTTAATTTTATTAATTCCGTTATTAGTTGTGCAAGTAGGTGTAATATTTTCAGGTTTTTCTTATCCTAATAATCGCTGGAGTTTTGTCTTGTTATTTATATTTTCTTTTTTAACAACCTCAGTTTTGGATAAATATAAAGATTTAAAGAAAGAAGATTTAAAATGGATTATTGGTTTTAATTTAATTTATTTTAGTTTAATCTATTTATTCGTTAATGAAATTAATTCTGTTACCTATTTTTTAATTATTGTTTTTATTAGTTATATTTTTATCTTTTTAAATAAACAATTCTTAGAAATGTTTTCTAAAAGGTATCATTTTTTTGAAAAGATTAATCTTTTTAAAATAGGAATTTGTTCATTAGTAGTAATATCGACTTGTGCTCAAATATATTTATATTATTCTAATGATAATTATAGTTATCTTAAAGAATTTGTTGAGTATGGTGAAACTGCTAAGATAAATGAAACAAATAATTATCACGGTTCTAAATATGCTGAAAAAATTCAAAAATTAAAAACGAGTGATCAAGATTTTTATCGCATTGATAGAATGAAAGACCGTGCTACTTACAATTCAGGATTATATTTAGATTTTAAACAAATTGGTTTTTATTATAGTATTATTCCTAGAAAATTAGGTGAATTAGGATATGACTTATCAAATATGAATTATTTGACTAGTCACGAGTTATTAGAAATTGATTATCGTACTAAAATTACTACTTTGTTAGGAAATAAATATTATATTTTTAATAATGATATAAGAGTTCCATATGGTTATTCTTTAATAGATTACGATAAAGATACATTAGTTTATAAAAATGATTATAGTGTTCCTTTCGCAACTTATTATGATAGTTATATTGATTTAGATGAATACAATGAGTTAGAAAGTATTGAAAAAGAATCAAGTTTATTAAAGAGTGTTGCTTTAAAGAAAGAAGATGTTAATACTAACTATTTAAAGAAAAATGAAAATATTTTAAAAGAATTAGATAAGAATATTAAGTATTTGGATTTTTCTCTTTCTAATGATAACAAGAAAATAGAAGTTACCAATACTTCTAAAGATAAGGGTGATAATATTTTATATATTGATATTAAACCTAAAGATTTAGAAGGAGAACTATATTTAAGTATTAAAAATATTAATTATGAACCACAACCTAAAAAGGAATTGAATTCGAATAGTGCACTTCTTGCAAGAAATCCTATTTCTCCTAAAAACTTTACTGTTAAAGTTAACTATAAAAAAATTAATACATCTAAACAGTTTGGTGATTTACAATATGATCCATATACGACAGGAGATTCTAATATATTAGTCAATTTGCACAACTATGAAGAGATAGATGGACAAATAGCTGTTGAATTATCTGAAATAGGTACTTATACTTATGATGATATTTCCATTATACTTGTAAAATTTAATGATTATGAAGAAGATATTACTAATTTAAATAAATCTAATTTTGAATTAGAAGATTTAGATTCTGGATATCTCAAGGGAACAGTTGATTTAGAGAAAAATGGTCTTATTCAATTCTCAACGGCCTATGTTGAAGGTTGGGATATTTATATTGATGGTAAAAAGAGTAATCCTTTAAATGTCAATAAGTATTTTTTAGGGATTTATGTACCGGGTGGAGGACATACTATTGAGTTAAAATATCATACACCATACTTAAAAATGGGAAAGATAATTTCTTTAATTGGTTTAATGAGTTTCATAGTTGTAGTTTGTTTTGAAAAACGTGAGAATGTAAAACATGCTAAAAAGAAAAAATAAAGAATTAATTTCATTAGTTATTTCTTGTTACAATGAGGAAGAGGTCTAACCTTTATATTATTAAGTAGTTGATGAACTTGATGAAAAATTAGAGTAAGAAATTGAATTTATTTTTATTGACGATGATAGTTGTGATAATTTATTATAAGTTATAAAGCACTTGCCAAAAGAGATAGTCGTGTAAAATAAATTTCTTTTTCTATAAATTTTGGAAAAGAAACAGCAATGTTTGCAGACCTTAAACATGCTGATGATAATTTAGAAAAATAGTTTTTATACTACATTATTTTTGTTATAATGTAGTTATCTCCTCATAGCTCAGCAGGATAGAGCAATCGCCTCCTAAGCGATAGATACTGGTTCGAGTCCGGTTGGGGAGACCATATAATAAAATAAAAGAACCCTTTTAGGTAAAGGATTCTTTTTCTTGATTTATTTCTTTTTATTTTTTAATAAAAGGAAAAGTGATAAGCCAATGACTATGATAGGAAATAATGTTAATACGTATTCACTGATGAAATTATATATGTCATAAAGAGTTGATTGAGCATCATAACTATGTAGACCACCAGCAATTTTTGTTATAAGTTTCTCAATTAAAATTATAACAAAGTAGCAACAGAAACCTAAGCCACCACTAATTCCAACATTTGTAAATAAATCTAACATTTTTTCATCAAGAACAAAAGCTGGCTTGGAATTAACAACTGGTTGATTAACAACTGGCTGACTAAAATTAGATTGATTTACTTGTGTGTTTTGATTTGGCGCCATTTGAACATTTTGATTTGGCATCGCTTGAACATTTTGATTATTATTTTGATCCATTTTTCGTACCTCCATATTTTATATGTTAACATATTTTAGCTGATTTTTGAATATTGATTTTTAAATTATGTTATAATTTTTTTAGGTGATGTCATGCAACCACTTTATTTTTATCATTTAGTTAATAAAGATGCTGATTTGTCAATTGGTCTTCTTAGTTTAAAATATATGTATGATCATGGTTTATATGAAGAATTTGATAAATATACATCTAAATATAAATATCGTATTGTTAAAGATTGGAAAATTGAAAAGTATGCTGGAAGAAATGAAAATAGTTTAACGCAAGAAGAAATACTTGATGCTTTAAATATCTTCCGTGGTAGAGAAGGAACAAATTATATCTATTTTTTTAAGTATCCGCCTAAGGAAAGTCTTGGACCAAGAATGAAAGAAATATTAGCATATAAAGATATTTATCGTATTGATATCAATTCAAAACTAGTAAAAGAACATATAAAAGATATCTTTTATGGTTATGATGGTAGTAATAGTGATAATAAACTTTTAACAAGAGATTATTATGAAAATATTAGTGAAGAAGAATATTTTTCAAAATATGATGATAATTTAAAAATGAATTTTGCTCCTTTAAATCATATTGCGATTGCTTTTAAAGATGATTATTGTCCAATTACCTTATTGGAGAAAATATAAATTAAATCCTTATAAAAAAATAAGGATTTTTTTGTTTTTGCTAGTAAAAATTCTATTTAATGTTATAATTGATATAGAAGAATAATTGGGTTGAAGAAAATAAAAATTGGAGGGAGTAATGGAAACACTTAATACTAAAAAAGGAAAGTTAATTGTCTTTGAAGGGGCTTGTGATGGTATTGGTAAGACAACCCAATTTAAATTGTTACATAAACACTTAGAAAATGATGGACATATTGTTTTTCATCATCATTTTCCATCATATAATACTTATTATGGGGCACCTGTTGAAAAGTATTTGCAGGGTGAATTTGGCCAACCAAGTGAATTATCGCCTTACTTTATTAATAGTTTGTACGCTATCGATAGGGGAATAGCTTATATTACAAAATTAAAACCATTATATGAAGATGGAAAAATTATTTTATTAGATCGTTATACGACATCAAGTCTAATTTATCAATCAGCTTTAATTGAAGACTTGGATGAACGTAAAAAGTTCATCGATTACGTCATGGATTTTGAATATAACAAAATAGGAATAAAAGAACCAGATAATGTTATCTTTTTAGAAGCACCATTTGATTTAGTAACAAGTTTAAGAACAAGACGTCAAGGAAATGATGGTGTCGCAAATGACATTCATGAACAAAACTTAGATTTCATGCATAAAGTATATGATAATGCGATGTTTATTGCTGACTATCTATCTTGGGATAAAGTAAAATGTAATGATGGTGATGAAATGCGTACACCTGAAAGCATTCACAATGATGTATATCAATTATTAAAAAATAAAAATTGACTTTTAAAAATTAGCTATTTATAATAATTAGTTAATGTGGAGGATTTATGGAGAATTTTACAAAGGAAACTTTAGAACTTTTAAGTAAATATCATAAAGAGTGTAAAAGTTTTGTGGAAATGAAAAAAGTTTTTGAAAGTTTAGTTATTAGAGAAGATTGTGATGATGTTGTAGCTACATATTGTGATAAGTATGAAGATAATCGTAATCTTTATGACATTGTTGCTGAAATGTATGACAAATATCCCTTTTTCTTTGAAATGGTTCATCAAATGACTATTGGAAGTCAAGTTACTAATTATGGAGTTTTTTGTGAGCAAGCCCGTAATTTTCAAATTGATTTAGAAGATGAAGAATATAATTTAATTGTTCTTGCTCTTAATAATGGTTTCTTTACAGTTAAAGATAAAGAAGAGAAAATACAAGAAATGAATCGACGTTTTAGGGAATTGTCGCGAGTTGGAACAGCAAGAGTTATAGGAACTGTTAATTCTTTTACGGATGCTGTTACTGATGCTAGCAAAAGGTTTACAAATCATGTTATTGACGTCATAGAAGTTGATCGTGATGAATTTGATAAACAGATGAATGATGCTAGTTTGCGTTTTGAACAACTTAAAGATGATGGTTATCGAATGACTAAAAAAGCTCTTAATAAAGGAACAAAAAAACTTATTAAAGTTTTAGAGAAAGTAGTAGAAAAAACGGAAAAATAGAGAAAAGAGGAAAAAAATATGAATGATAAGAAAAAAATACTAAAAGAATATCGAAAGGCCTTAACTGATTATAAGGAGCTTATTCAAGTATTTGAAGAAGCTGTTTGTGAATTTGATGTTGATAATTTATTAGCTGAATATAATAATCAAGAACATTCAATGAAAAGCATTTTTGAAATTGCAACTAATTTCTTTGATGAAAGAGAAGGTTTACTTGATGCTTTGCGTGAAAGAAATGAAGTTTATCCTGGAAGTTGTGATCGTCATCTTCTAGTTGATGATGTTCGCGATATGTTTGGATTAACTGATCAAGATTGTGAGATGGCCACATTATTATTAGATGCAGGATATTTTGCTGTTTGTTGTTATGAGGATGATTTAGTTGATGCTAAAGGAAGAGTGGATGCTGTTAATTTCGCTGAGCATGAATTACGCAGTGAAAGACGTCAAGAATTTTTAGAAAATCTTTCTGACATAGCTAAAGAAAAAGCAAGTAATTTTAATGAAAGAATGGAAGCAAGAGGTGAAAGCCTTAAAATATCTCTTTTAAGTTTTGGTGACGATTGTAAAAGAACTAGTAAAAAAGTTATCAATAAAGGTAGTAAGAAATTAATTAAAACTTTAGAAAAAATCGTTGAAAAAACAAATGTATAGTCTTTGAGGTAATTATGAATAAAAATTTAATAGAATTAGTCAGTTTAATTAAAAAATATCGTGATAGGAAGAAAGAATTTAATAATCATGTTGCACCTTTACAAAGTATCATTACAAGACTTGATGATTATGTTACTGATGATTGTCGTGATTATTTTGATGTTGCTTCTTCTTATTACGAAAAGAATCAAGATTTAGTTGCTTTTATTAATAATATGGCAGAAAAAGGATATTCCATAAATAGTCGTGAAGTATTTAATGCTTGTGTTAAACATAATGGTATTATGACTTCTAGTGAAATGTTTGATTTAGTTGGTGATATTCAGTGTCATTTATTCTTTACTAGATTTGGTTATGACGAAGTAAGTTCGCTTCGTAGTGATATTTCGGATCTTTCTAAAGAAGTTACTAAAGAAACTGCTGATAGTCTAAAAAAAGCAACTAAAACTTTAGGTGAAGAAGGAAAACATATCGTTTTAGGAGTTTCTAAAACTTTAGGAATAGATCAAGATAAAGTTGAAGAGTTTGGTACGCAAACAAAAGAAGTTGTTGGTGAAGTCGGCCAAAAGACTAAAAAATTAATAAATTCTAGTAGTAAACAATTATTGAATTGGTTAAAGAGTAGAAGTGATAAAGAGGAATAGTTCATTCCTTTTTTCTTTCTTTTTTATGATAAACGTGTTACAATAATTGGCAAAACTTATATAGAAAGTTAGGTAGGAGATTATTTATGGAAGAAGAAAAAATGATTTATGCACCAAAAGTTATTTTTGATAGTATTTTAAAACATCCGCCTTTTTATATTGCGGATGATAATGTTGATATGCGAAAGAAGTGCATTGATTTTTTAAAGTTTATTTATCAAGATGTTTATCCTATAGAAAAACAAGTTTCATTGCATCAAACATGGTATAATGGAAATGCTAGAATGGCTGTTGATGGTAGTAAAGATTCCATAGTGGCGTATGTTGCAGATATTTTTAATGGAACTAGTGAACAGTTAGAAGCATTGAATAGAGTCTTTGATTATGCTGCTTTAGTTCATCAATGTTATGAAATAGGATTATCTAAACAATATAATTTAAAACCATGTATTATTAATATTTATGCAATGTTACGTGCTATTTCCAAACATAAAGGAAATTTTAATCAGCTTGTTTGTAATTTATCTTTTATGCCTTCTCGAACTGGGAATGGCTATTTTGATGAAATAGATAAATTGATGGTTGATGCCATAATTGATTGCGAATATCCATATAAAATTGATTTACTTAAGCAATTAATTAATAAAAGTAACATGGTACCATTTTCTTATGACTATACGAAATTTACAAATGGTTTAAAATTATTAGATGCTGTTACGAAAGATGCTATGAAAACTTATAATTTATCTAGTCTTAGGGCTATTAGTGCTGATGTCTTTGAGTATTCTAAAGTCTCAAATAATAATATGGCTCCAATATATTATAATGCTGCTTTAATTTATCCAGGACGTTACGAACTTTTTCGCAAAAAAATATTAACTAATATTGAAAATGAAGAATTTCGTAAAGATATATTGCGATTAGTTGGTGAAGTTGAATGGGACTTTCTAGGGCAAAGAGGTTATTCTTTTGAAAAATGTATGGATGCTATTTTTGATAGTGATACCTTAGGAGAGTTACTTAATAAATTAAATGTTCTTACGGCTTTTAGACACGATAGTCTTAATGAAAAGACATTTAAGAAACTTGATGGTATTTTTACTGGTCAATGTATTGATCGCATTGGTGATACAGAAATTTCTTATTCTCTTTTTGCTGATAAAATTGAGAAGCCTCAATTTATTGAGGACAGAACTAAATTATTATATTGTAAACTGTTTGATATTGACGAGAATGAATTTGCTAATTGGATGTTTTATTTAAAACTTCGTAACATTAGTGAAGCAGTTGAAGAACTACATAAAAATGTTTCTAATAAGCAGGATGAGCATGCTAAACAATTAAAAAAGGCTCAAGATTTAGGTTCTATGGATAATAGTTTTATAAGTTACGCTAAATGGTCTGGTTTGGATTAGTAAAATTTTAGTAAACTATTATAAAAAAATATAGTTTTTGTGACTATATTCTTTTATTTATCTTATAATTAATATGTATACTAGGAGTGATTCTATGGATAAGACAATTTTTATTGCTAGTTTTCCTGACTTAACAGCCTTTGACTTTTCAAATAGCGGTATTAAATTTGGCGAAGTTGATCCGAGTGAATATGCTTTTAATGATGGTAAATTTACAAAAGATTATGTCTCTAGTTATACTGCATCCTTAAAAAATAAAGTCGGAACTTGTGATATTGTTTTACTTCCTCCCCAAGATAAAATAATTTCTAGTTTGGAACAAGATGGTATTAAGGTTGTTGTTTTATATCCTGATATCAATCAAAAAGAAGCATTTATAGAAAAAATGCATAGTATGGGTGTCGAAGGAGAGTATCTTTCAACGGTATCTAATACCTGGGAATATATGATATCAAGATTACAAAGGCGTAATTATGATTATAAATTTGTTTTATATAGTGATGATAACTTTGTAAGTATTCTTAAAATTCTATTAGCAACTCGTAAGAGCCTTGGTGTTAGTCGTAGTGACATCGCTATTGGTATTAGTGAAGATTTAGTAACAGAAATATTTAAAGATTGTCTTTTAAATTTAAATGAAGTAAAAGAGGGTCAACCTATTTCTCCTCACATGTATTGTCATGGTGTAAAATATGATTATTTGATGAGTAGTGATCGCCTTGAAAAAAGAAAAGGGGATATTTCTTCTTTACTTGATTATGTTAAAGATATAGATTCAGGAATTGATTTTCCTAATATGAAAATAAATACGAGTGGTAATACTTGGACCAATTCTGATAATGTTATTGATCACTTATTAATTTTAGGTTTAGCTACTGATCAGTTAGTGATGAGTGATTCTTTGAATGATCAAGGAATTGCTTATGTTACTCGAAAAAGAGAAAAAGTTAAAGAAACTTTATTATAAGTTGTCTTTTTTTTCGGATGTATGTTAATATATTTATGTTTTGAATAAGGTGATAATATGATAAAAAGAATATTAAAATCAGTAAGAGAATATAAAAAGGCAACTTTTTTAACACCTTTTTATGTTTCTTTAGAAGTTATTTTAGAGGTATTAATTCCAATATTGATGGCTGATATTATTGATAAAGGTATTGAAAAGAGTGACTTTAAAGTTATTTTTATCATTGGTGGTATATTAGTCCTTTTAGCAATTCTTTCTTTGATTTTTGGAGCTTTATCAGGTAAATATGCCGCTTTAGCATCCAGTGGATTCGCTAAGAACTTGCGTAAAGATATGTATTATAAAATACAAGATTATTCTTTTTCAAATATTGAAAGATTTTCTTCATCAAGTTTAGTGACCCGTTTAACGACGGATGTAAATAATGTGCAAATGGCTTATCAAATGATTACAAGGATTGCTGTTCGAGCACCGATGATGTTATTATTTTCACTATTAATGGTTTTTACCATAAATGCTAAACTTGCTTTGATCTTTTTAATTGTTGCTTTTGTTTTGGGATTTCTTCTCATTTGGATCGCAACAATTGCCCATCCTTTATTTGAGGGCGTATTTACAACATATGATGAATTAAATAATGGTGTTCAAGAAAACGTAAGAGGAATTCGGGTTGTTAAGGCCTATGTTCAAGAAGAAAGTGAAATAAATAAGTTTAATAAAATCTCCGATAAAATTTATAAAGACTTCTTAAAAGCCGAAAAACTAGTGGCTCTCAATAATCCAATTATGCGTCTATGTATTTATACATCTATTTTATTGGTATCTTGGTTTGGTGCTCATTATGTCGTTGGGGGAATTTTAACGAGTGGGGAACTAACAAGTGTCGTTACTTATGCTGCCCAAATCTTAAATAGTTTAATGATGCTTTCAATGGTCTATGTAATGTGTATCATTTCTCTTCCATCAATTAAACGTATCGTTGAAGTATTAGATGAAAAACCAGATTTAAAGAATCCTAAACGCGCGATACATGAAGTAAAAGATGGATCTATTGTTTTTGACAATGTCAATTTTAGTTATGTAAAGGATCAAGAAAAATTAAGCTTAAAAGATGTTAACATCAATATAAAATCAGGTGAAGTCATTGGTATTATTGGTGGTATTGGTTCAAGTAAGAGTACTCTTGTCAATTTGATACCGCGTCTTTATGATGTTTTAACTGGTAGCGTTAAAGTAGGAGGCGTTGATGTTCGCAATTATGACATCGCCTCTCTTCGTGATAGTGTCGCTGTCGTTCTTCAAAAGAATGTTTTATTTAGTGGAACGATAATGGATAATTTGCGTTGGGGTAAGAAGGATGCCACCCTTGAAGAAGTAAAAAAAGTGTGTGATATTGCTTGTTGTAATGAATTTATTGATAAGTTTCCGCTTGGATATGATACTTATATTGATCAAGGTGGTACAAATGTTAGTGGGGGACAAAAACAACGTCTTTGTATCGCAAGAGCCCTATTAAAAAATCCTAAAATATTGATTTTGGATGATTCAACGAGTGCAGTTGATACAAAAACAGATGCTTTAATTCGTAAATCATTTAAAGAATATATTCCTGATGTCACTAAGATAATTATTGCGCAACGTATTTCTAGCGTTGAAGATTGTGATCGTGTCATCGTCTTAGATAATGGTGAAATCGATGCTTTTGATACTCCTAAAAAACTTTTAAAAAATAATAAGATATATCAAGAAGTATATAATTCCCAAGTAAGAGGAAGTGATAGTAGTGAGTAAACATAAGAAGGTTGACAAAAATGTTTTGTTTCGCATTTTAAAATATATAACCGATAATTTTAAAATGGAACTAATCGTTATTATTATCGCTATTATTGTCAGCTCTGTCTGTCACGTTAGTAGTCAACTCTTTTTACAAAAATTAATAGATGACTACATAACTCCTTTAATTGGGGTTGTTAATCCGTCTTTTTTGAAACTTGGTCAAGCCATTCTTTTCATGGGATTAATATGTCTAGTTGGTGTTATTGCGACATTTATTTATACGCGCGTTGTCGTCATTATAAGTCAAGGCGTTTTAAAAATAATTCGTGATGATATGTTTTCCCATATGGAGACATTACCAGTTAAGTTTTTTGATGACAATAGTCATGGTGATATTATGAGTTATTACATCAATGATACTGATACACTTCGTGAAATGATTTCCCAAAGTATTCCTAATGTTGTCAATAGTGCGGTCATTTTAGTAGCGGTTTTCATATCGATGTTAACTTTAAATGTTCCTTTGACTTTAGTAATTGTTCTTGGTGTCTTAGTGATGTTAAAAGTTGCGAAAATAGTTGGTGGTAAAGCTTCAAAATATTTTGTTCTTCGTCAAAAATCGGTGGCCACTGTCAATGGGTTCATTGAAGAGATGATTGATGGTCAAAAAGTAATTAAAGTTTTTACTTATGAAGATGAAGCTAAAAAGAGTTTTGATAAATTGAATGAAGAACTTTTTGAAAACACTAAAAAAGCTAATACTTTTGCGAATATTATGATGCCTATTATGGGAAATATTGGTTATTTATTATATGTTGTCATTGCTATTTTAGGTAGTATAATAGCGATTAAAACTAATACTTTAACAATTGGTGCGATTGCGTCTTTCCTTCTTTTGACAAGAAACTTTACGATGCAAGTCAATCAAGTATCACAACAATATAATTCGGTTGCTTTAGCGATGGCCGGAGCTCGTCGTATCTTTAATTTAATTGATCAAAAGAGTGAAGAGAATAAAGGACGTATCGTTCTTTCATACGTTCGTAAAAATGATGATGGTCTTCTAGTTGAATCAAATACTTATACCGGTTTATGGGCTTGGAAAGATTTGGATAATAATACTTTAACGGAATTAAAAGGAGACGTTCGTTTCATTGATGTTGACTTTAGTTATGTAAAGGGTAAGCAAGTCCTTAAAGATATCAATTTGTATGCGAAGCCCGGACAAAAGATTGCTTTTGTTGGAGCAACGGGAGCTGGAAAAACAACTATTACAAATCTAATAAATCGTTTTTATGACATTGAATCTGGAACAATTCTTTATGATGGTATTGATATTAAACAAATCAATAAGAATGATTTGCGTAAATCATTAGGAATCGTTTTACAAGATACAAATCTATTTACGGGAACAATAATGGATAATTTGCGTTATGGACGAGAGAATGCAACTGATGATGAGTGCATTGAAGCAGCACGTCTTGCGAATGCGGATAAATTCATTCGTAAACTACCAAATGGTTATAATACCGTTATTAAAGGCAATGGTTCTAATCTTTCGCAAGGACAACGTCAACTGCTTGCTATTGCGCGCTGTGCCGTAAGTAATCCACCCGTTATGATTTTAGATGAAGCAACTTCTAGCATTGATACGCGTACGGAAAAGATAGTGCAAGACGGCATGGATAAATTGATGGAAGGACGAACAGTTTTTGTCATTGCCCACCGCTTATCAACAGTTCGTAATGCTAAAGCGATAATGGTTTTAGAAAATGGTGAAATCATTGAAAGAGGTGACCATGAAAAACTAATTGAAGAAAAAGGTAAATACTATCAGTTATATACTGGGGCTTTTGAATTAGAATAGGAGGAAATATGGAAGATTTAACAGAACAAGCTCTTGAACAATTAAAAGATGTTCAAGGTTTTATGAAAAATAATAATTATAAAGTAATAAAAGTATTAGAAAATTATTGTGAACTAGAAGGAGAGGTTAGTGAAAACAGTCTAAATCCTTATGGTATTGTTCATGGTGGTTATCTCTTTGGTCTTGCGGATACGGCTGCTGGAATTGCTGCAAGAACAACAGGAGGTAAAGCAGTTACCATTAATTCATCAGTTAATTATCTTCATTCTTGTTCCAAAGGACACATCAAAGCTATTTGTAAGTGCATTAAAAGTGGACGTAGTATTTCTTTATTTGAAGTATCTATTTATGATGAAGAAAAGACGCTTTTAATGACTTGTAATATCAGTTACTTTTATCTTGAAAAATAAGTAGTTTAATACTACTTTTTTTTATTATATGATATAATGAAATAGGTGATGATATGAGTAATAAAAAGAAAAAAGAAATAAAAAAAGAGACAGATAATTATCTCTTTAAAACGACTACAACTATAACCGAAAAAGAGTTTTCCCGTTTTCAACATTTCTATTTAAATAAGTTTAAAAGTAGTTTAATACCTAAATTAGTTATTATCTTTTTAACAATTGGTGCAGCTATATTAAATGCTTTAAAAGGTAATTGGTACGTCGTCATTCTCTTAGGTGTTTTTGCGATCATTTATCCACTTGCTTTTTATTTGACAATAAATCATCAAATCAAAAAGATGTATCGTAATAGTCTTAAAATACAAGTTTTAGAAGAGACTTTAACTTTTTATGAAGAATATTTTACTAGTAAATCAAAACATACTGATTTAAAAGTCGATTATAAAGACTTATATCGCATTTGTGAAACGAAGACTAATGTCTATCTCTTTATTAGTGATAATCAGGCCTTTATTATTAGTAAAGAAAATGTTAAAAAATTAACTGAGTTTTTATCTTTCCTTAAAGATAAGGGTGAATATAAGAAATATTTTAGGTGATTTATGAACTATTATACTTATAAATTAAATTTGTTTTTATTAAATATCTTAGATTTTGTTTTGTTAATTTTTCTTTTTATTCTTACTTATTTTTTAACAGGTAATCTTGATGTTTTAAATATAGAAATGTCATGGATATTAATATTGATTTTCTGGTTAATTCTTCATGAAATATTACATGGTATTGGTTTTCTCATTTTAGGAAAAGTAAAATTTAAGAATGTTGTTTTTGGTGCTGAACTAGAAAAAGGTATTTTTTACTGTATGTGTAAAGAGAAAATAAGTAAATTAAATATTCTTATTTCTTTAGTTTTTCCATTATTTTTTATTGGTATTTTTACTTATGTCATAGGATTAATCATTAATAGTAATTTATTATTATTTTTATCTGTTTTTAATATTGCTGGATCAATTGGTGATATTGTTATGACCTTTGATATTTTACTAATGCCAAAAGATATTAGATATCTTGACTTAGATGATTCTACTAGTTTTACAATTCTTAGTAAGAATGATTTAAAGAATAAAAAATATCTAGGTTTAATTCTTGATGATAGCGGTATTTACACATCATCTTTAAAAGCTAAAGATTATAAACGTTTAAAAATTAGTAAAACATCGATTATTATTTTAACAATATTAATATTATTAATTATAGTTACTTATCTATAAATGTTAGTTTCCTAACAAAATAATTGTTATTTAGGAAGGGATAAGTTATACTAAATTTTGGAGGTAGTTATGGACGTTTGGTTTTATCGTATGGTTAGACCATTAATTAAAGCTTTTTTCTATATTGTTTATCGACCAATTGTTATTGGTAAAGAGAATATTCCGAAAGAAGAGGGCGTTGTTCTTGCTGGGAACCACAGCAATAACATGGATTGTATTTTTTTGATTGCAACCAATAAAAGAACAGTGCATTTTTTAGCCAAAGATGAGCTATTGAAGTCTAAGTTTGCTTTTATTTTTAGATGGGTTCAAGTAATTCCTGTCAATCGTCGTGAAAAAGATCATACAGCAATACCCATGGCTGTTAAGGAGTTAAAGAAGGATCACGTCGTTGGAATATTTCCAGAAGGAACTTTTAATCGTACGGGAAATGTCGTTGCACCATTTAAAATCGGGGCTGTTAAAATGGCCCATGATGCTAAAAAATTAATTCTTCCTTTTGCGATAACTGGTAAGTATAAACCATTTATTAAACGTATGAAAATAGTTTATGGTAAACCATATTATGTTAAAACTGATGATTTAACTGTCGCCAATGAAAAGTTAATGAATGAAGTAAAAAATTTATTGCTTGAAAAGAGGTAAATATGGATATTATTAATCGCATAAAAAGACTTAAGAAGCCCAATGCTCCTTGGCGTAAATACTATGATCGTTCGGAAAGAACAATTACGACACCAGACATTTCTATTTATAATTATTTTGAGAAATGCGCTAATAACTTTTTAGATGAGATAGCTTATGACTATTTTGGAACGGTTGTGAGCTATAAACAATTTCTTCACGATATTGATAATTGTGCAAGAGCCTTTCGTTGTCAAGGAATTAGAGAAGGGGATGTCGTAACGGTATGCATGCCTAATACGCCCGAAGGAATTACTTGTTTTTATGCTCTTAACAAGATTGGAGCGATTGCGAATATGGTTCATCCTTTATCTGGTGAACAAGAAATAAAACAATATTTAAATTCAACTAAAAGTGTAATGCTTGTCATGATTGATATGTGTTATGAAAAAGTTAAAAATATTATTAATGAGACAGATGTTTATCGTACCATTGTCGTATCAGCTAAAGATTCAATGCCTTTTTTATTGGGTGTTGGTTATCAAGTAACACAAGGTTATAAAATCAAAAAACCAAAGGCAAGTCCTGAATATATTTATTGGAAAGATTTTATTCATAAGGGAAAAAATTACAATGGAAGGTATATTTTTGATACTTCAAAAAATCATCCTGCTGTCATTTTACATAGTGGAGGAACAACGGGCAATCCTAAGGGTATCGTTTTATCAAATGGCAATTTTACATCGTTAATGGAGCAAGCCAAAATTGTTTTTAAAGATGTTACCATTGGTGACTCTTGTCTTGCCATTATGCCAATCTTTCATGGCTTTGGTCTTGGTGTTAACATATATGGTCCCCAATGTTTAGGATGCAAACTAATTTTAATGCCACAGTTTGATGCTAAAAGATTTACAAAGATTCTTTTAAAATCACATCCTAATATCATCTTTGGAGTACCAACTTTGTATGAAGCATTACTAAAAATAGATGATGAAAAGTTAGATTTATCTCATATTAAACATATTATTTCAGGTGGTGATAGTCTCAACTTGCCATTAGAGCGTAAAATAAATACTTTTCTTTTTGAACATAAATGTTCTGTAAGTATTGCCCAAGGATACGGAATGACGGAATCACTTGCCGCAACTGCTGTCGCTTTTGGTAGTGCTAATAAAGAGGGAAGTATTGGTATTCCTCTTCCTGGAAACTACTATAAAATTGTTCGTCCTGGAACTCAAGAAGAAGTAGGCGTAATGGAAGATGGCGAAATATGTGTTTGTGGTCCAACTGTTATGATGGGGTACTTAGATAATGAAAAAGAGACCAATGAAGTTTTACAAATGCATAATGATGGCTATATTTGGCTTCATACTGGTGACATTGGTTACATGGACAAAGATGGTGTTTTCTTCTATCGTCAAAGATTAAAAAGAATGATTATCACTAGTGGTTACAACGTTTATCCGCAACAGATTGAAACCGTTATTGAAAACCATGAAGCTGTCTTAAAGTGTACTGTTATTGGCATTCCTCATCCTTATAAAGTTGAAGTTGCGAAAGCTTATATCATTTTAAAAAAGGGGTATAAGAAATCTTTAACTTTAAAAAGAAATATTAAAGAATATTGTAAAAAGAACTTATCACAATATGCGGTTCCCTATGACTTTGAATTCCGTGAAAGTCTTCCCCAAACTTTAATTGGCAAAGTTGATTTTAAAGAGTTAGCTCGTCAAGAAGCTGAAAAGCAAGCAAAAAAGAATAAACAAAAATAGATATAAATGTTATAATGATAATAGGTGAGGATGATGAAGAAAAATGATGGTAAATTTGCCTATGTCGTTTTAAGAGCTATTTTAAAACCTATTTTTAAGTTTTATTATAATCCTAAAATATATAATAAAGAAAATATTCCTAAGGAAGAAGATGGATGTGCTTTATTTGTTGGTAATCACATTCATATAATGGATCAGTGTTTGACGATTATCGCAACTAAAAGAATGATACATTGGATGGCTAAACGTGAATATTTTGATGATTGGAAAGTAAGTTGGTTTTTCAAGATGACAGGGGTTATTAAAGTTGATCGTTCGATTAAAGATGAAGAAGCTAAAAATGCTGCACTTGACGTATTAAATGCTGGTGGTACTGTTGGTTTGTTCCCAGAAGGAACGCGTAATAAAACTGATAAATTATTATTACCTTTTAAATTTGGTGCTGTATCAATGGCCCAAAAGACCAATGCTACTTTGATTCCTTTTGGTGTTTCAGGTGATTACAAATTCCGTAGTAAAAATTTGCGTATTATCTATGGGAAACCATTTAAAGTAGGAAACATGACTTTAGAAGAAGCAAATCAAAAATTAGAAAAAGAAGTTGCCCGTTTAATTAAAAAAGGTCAAGCAATAGATAAGACAGAAGGAGATAAAAATGCTTAATTTAAACAAAGAAGAAGTTCCTAGACAAAATGTCGTTATTTTGAGTGATAATACTGTTTTAAAGAAAAAAGATGCCAAAGTAATTGAGCGATTCTTAGAAGATTATGGTGAAGTTGAGAGTTTTGTTGCTTGTTCTTCATTAATAGATTTTAAACACAGTCTTTTGCGACTTTTTGATCCTGATATAACAGAAAAAAGTTTAGGTGTAGGTCGAGGAGAACGTCCTATTATCAGTCTTGTTGCATCATGTGATACACCCATTGTTATTTTTGCTCAAGACTACTGTTCATCATTCTATAATGTTATTTCTAAAATTATGTGGCAAAATCGTGATAGCATTGTAATGATGGTGGGACGAAAAGACAAAGAAGCTGATGATGTTATCAAGAAAGAAGCTTATGCTAGTTGTGTTGATTACATTTCACCAGAAGGTGATGTTGCTAGTAATATCATTCATACTTTAGCAAAACGACTTGTTGATCAAAAAAGTGTTGAATATATTGGCCAAGGTCGAAAATAATATAACTTAATATTATTTTCTTTTTTGTGTTGACAAAGTGTATAATATACACATATAATATAATTGTAGTTGAGGTGATGAGATGCAAATAAATAATCCGTTATATAAAAATCAAGGAATTCATATCGTCAGTTCCATATTTACTATTGATAAAGGCGTTTGTAAAGTTTTATTAATTCAAAGACGTAATGAACCTTATAAAGGAAAATGGGCATTAGTAGGTGGTGCTTTATATAATAATGAAGAGTTAGAAGAGGGAATGATTAGAGAAATAAAAGAAAAGACTAATATTACTGATGTGCATTTAATTCCATCTAGGAACTATAGTAAGATTGATCGTTCACCTCTTATGCGAATGATTGCCGTTTCTTATATTGCCATTATGGATATCAAAAAAGCTAATTTAGTTAAAATGACTGATAAAACAGAAAATGCTAATTGGTTCCCCATTGATAAAATACCGGAACTTGCCTATGACCACAATGAAATACTTAAAGATGCAATCGAATTATTAAAGACAAAGATTGTTTCATCGGATATGTTAAAAAACTTATATCCTGATGGCTTTACTTTACCAGAGATTCAAAAAGTTTATGAAGCTATTTTAGATAAAAAGTTTGATCGTCGTAATTTCCGTAAAAAAATTCTTAGTTTAGGTTTTATCATGGATACTGGTAAAGAAATTAGATTTGAGGGAAATAAACCAGCCAAATTATATAAATTTAAAAAGGATATTATTGTTAAGAATGTTTTCTAATAGAGAATTTAATTAAGTAGTAACATTTAGAAAGGAGTAAAGATGATTTATTTAATGCGTCATGGCTTGGATGATGAAAAGTTCATTGGTGGTTATAGTGATGTCGATTTAATTCCTGAAGGGGTTGTGGGCGTCGTTGATAGTGCCTATTACATTCGTGATAACTTAAAAATCGATAGAATTATTACGAGTGACATTAAAAGAAGTGTTACGAGTGCTAAACTAGTTCAAGATATTTTAAAACGTAATTGGCATAGAGATATACCACTTGAAACTAGTTCTTTAATTCGGGAATTAGATAAAGGAACTTTTACGGGGCGTGAAAAAGAAAAGTTAACTGAAGAAGAAAAAAAGTTTATTATGGGATTAGGAATAAATGATTCATATCCTAATGGTGAGAGTATGCAAGATATGTATAATCGTGTTAAAAAGCTAATTGATGATGGTTACTTTTTTGATAAAGATAACACTTTAATTGTCACGCATCGAGGTATTATCAATATGCTGTATTTTATCTTGAATGACGAACCTTTATCAATGAATAAGACAAAATTTTTGGTTACTCATGCGTCTATTCATGAACTAGACTTTTCTGGTGATAGAGCTAAAATTCGTAAAATACATTAAAAAATATATTAAATTATTATTTATTTGTGGGAGGTTTAAAATGTATAGACATAAAAAGTTTGCGATTACTGGTGGACCTTGTGCCGGTAAGACAACAGCTATGCAAAGAATTGTTGAGGAATTTACAGAGAAAGGATATAAAGTGTTTGTTGTTGATGAGACGGCAACCCAATTGATAAATGGTGGTATTAGGCCTTTCGGCAATAATCCTTGTGATATGGTTGAATTTCAAAGATATGTTTTAGATTTACAATTAGAAAAAGAAAGATTATATACTAAGTATGCTGATAGTGTTCAACAAGATACTATAATCTTATGTGATCGTGGAATCATGGACAATCGTGCTTATATTGATGATAAGACTTTTAAAATGTTACTAAAGGAGCGCAATTTAAAAGAAATAGATATCATGTCTTCGTATGACGCTGTAATTCATTTGGTAACAGCTGCTGATGGTGCTAGTAAGTATTATACGACGGCTAATAATAGTGCTAGAACAGAAACTGCTGAAGAAGCTATTAAAAAAGACCGTCAAACTCTTGATAGTTGGGTTGGTCATAAAAAGATTCACATTCTTGGTAACGAGAATAGATTTGATGATAAAATTAAAAAAGCCATTGGTGTTATTTATGAAGAATTAGGGGATCCATTACCAATTCAAAGACAATCTAAATTCTTAGTTGACAGTATTGATTTTGAACTTTTACACAATTGTCGTTTAGTCAAGTTAGAGTTAGAACAATTCTTTGTTGATATTAGTGAAGATGAAGATACGATGATTCGTAAAACGACGCGTGATGGTAGTAGTATTTATAGTAAGACAACGAAGCGTAATACAGATGTTTTAAATGAAAGAATTACGACTTCTAAATATATTAAAAAAGATGAATATGATGAATTGTTAGAAAAAACTATTGAACAGCCAATTCGTAAATGTCGTTATTGCTTTACCTATCAAGGACAATATTATTATTTGGATGTCTTTACTAATCCAAAAGGACTAATGATTTTGGAAACTGATTTAACTAATGAAAATACTAAAGTAACTATTCCTAATTTCATTTCCGTTGAAAAAGATATTACGGATGATGTTTACTATCGTAATGATAACATTTATCGTCGTTTGAATAACATTAAGGAAAAAACTTATGTCAAGCAAAAAAATACTAGTGAAAAGTAAGAAAAATTGATATAATCATAGTTGGTGATAAAGATGCTTAAAATGACCAAAAATGTTTATGAAGCTAATTTGGTTACCCATGGTGGTAAGTTTCATGCTGATGAAGTTTTTGCGACAGCTTTTCTTTCAACAATTATTGATAATCCTGTTGTCTGTCGTGTATTAGATGTTCCAACTGATTTAAAAAAAGATGTTTTAGTTTATGATGTCGGCTATGGTGAATTTGATCATCACATGAAAGACTTTAATTTGCGTCATGCATCAGGAGTAAAGTATGCATCCTTTGGTCTCATTTTTAAAAAGTATGGAATGGACTATTTACGACGTGTTGATGAAGAGTATGCGGAAATGGTTTTTACGATGCTTGAAAAAGAATTAGTCGAAGGAATAGATGCGGTTGACAATGGTGAATTTCCGGTAATTAATGCACCATACGTCTATCGAAGTCTTGATACAATCATTGGTGACTTTAATTGTTGTTGGAATGAAGAAGTTGACAATGATATTTATTTCAAACAGGCCGTTGATATCGCTTTGATGATTTTTGCTGCGACTGTTAAAAAATGTTTTGCGAAAGCTAGTGCTAAAAAAATAGTTGATGAAGCTATTGAAAAAAGTACTAATCATATTATGGTATTAGATAAACATTTGCCATTTAAAGACTTTGTTATAACATCAAGTAATCCTAAAGCTAATGATATTTTGTTTGTTATCACACCTTCTAATCGCAATGGATACAATATTAATACCATTCCTAAAAGTAAGGATACTTATCTTACGAGATGTGATTTCCCTAAAGAATGGGGTGGTTTAATTGATGATGACCTTCAAAGAGTATCAGGAATTAAGAGTGCCATCTTTTGCCATAAAACTCTATTTTTAGCTGTTTGTGGTACTCTTGATGATGCCTATTTAATGGCTCAAAAAGCTATTCTTGAAAATTTCAAAAATAAAAATAATAATTGAGTATTAAATTTTATAAGATTAAGTTGAATTTTTAAAAAAATTATGTTTTTATTTTTCATCATTTATGTTATTATTATATAGAGGAGTGTTAATATGAGTAAAGATAATAAATTAGGAAAAGTAATATTTGCAGTTGGTGTATTAATTTTTATATGTGCATTAGGTTATGGTTATTTAATTGAAGGAGCAAATGCTTTAATCGCTAATTGCATTATGGGATTTGGTCTTGTTGTTGAGTTTATTGGACTATGTTTCACATATCGTGGCGAGAAGAATGAAGAGAGCAAAGAAAAGAAAGATGTAGAAACTAAGACAATTGAAGAAATTAAAGTTAAAGAACGTACAACAAAAAAAGAAGACGTTGTTGAAGCTAAAGTTAAGGAAGTTAAAAAAGAAGAAAAGACAGAAGAAAAATCAAAGACAACTCCTAAAAAGGCAAGTTCTTCTAATACTAAAGAAACACCAACTAAGAAAAATAGTAATACTAGTAAGAAAAAAGTACCAACTAAAAAGAAATCAGCACCAAAAAAGAAAACTACAACAAAAAAGAAAAAATAATAATGAAGTAGACTTTGGTCTACTTTTTATATAGGTGAATCATGAAAAAGAAAATATTTAAATGTGGTTTGGTAATATTATTAATGTTTATTATTTTCTGTTTTTCTAATCAATCTAGTAATGCATCCAGTACTACTAGTTCAGGAATTGTCAGAAACATTTTTGATCTATTTAACTTAAATGACATTTTTGTTTTTGATGCTTTTCATACTTTGATTAGAAAAATAGCCCACTTCAGTATTTATTTACTATTGGGATTCTTAGTATATAATGCTTTATTTAATAAAAAGATAAGTTCTATTAATGTTTTGCTATGTTCAATTTTAATTGTTTGTTTATATGCTGTTAGTGATGAAATACATCAATTATTTATAATAGGGCGTAGTTGTGAAATACGAGATATTATAATTGATACTATTGGTGGTAGTATTGGTTCTTTATTATATTATTTTTATACTAAATTAAAATATTTTATTTAATTTATTGATAAGATAATCTTTTTTTAGTAAAATTAAAATGAGGAGAGATGAAACGATGGATTTTGATTATTTAAAAGATGCTGAAGAAAAAATGAAAAAAGCAGTAGAAGCAACGGAAAAGAAATTTCAAACGGTAAGAGCGGGACGTGCTAACCCTAGTAGTTTAGATGGTGTTATGGTTAATTATTATGGGGCAATGACACCTTTAAAACAACTTGCGACAATATCTGTTCCTGAAGCAAGACAATTACTTATTAAACCATTTGATCGTAGTTGTTTATCAGCTATTGAAAAGGCTATTTTTGATGCTAATTTGGGATATACTCCTAATAATGATGGCGAGACAATTCGTATTGTCATTCCAATGCTTACAGAAGATAGAAGAAAAGAGTTAGTTAAACAAGTTAAAGCTATTAGTGAAGAAGGTAAAGTATCAATCCGTAATGTTCGTCATGAAGCCATTGAAGCTATTGAAAAAGCTAATTTGCCTGAAGATGAAGAAAAGAGTAAGAGTACAGCTATTCAAAACTTAGTTAATGAATATAATAAAATAATCGATGATAAATTAAAAGAAAAAGATGAAGAACTATTGACAGTATAGTTCTTTTCTTGACATTTTTTGACATATATGATATAATACGTCACAATTAGAAAAAGAGGGGGAATTTATTTATTATGTCGTATTTATTAACAGGAGTTATTTGTGAATGTGGATGCTTAGTTGAGGATTATATTCTTACTAAAATATTTGATGCTAAAGCCAAAAAAAAGGGTTATGTAAGAGAAAAAAATAGAATAATAGGATTAAATAATATTCTTACATCAATTGTGCTTTGGCCAGTGGCTGCCTTTTCAATCTTATTATATGCTGGTCTTATTGTATACTTTTGTTCTTCAGACGAAAGATTAGAGAAACAGCTTAGTCAAAATAAATACTATACTAAAGCTGAACATCCTGAAGGAGCAAAATTTATTAACTATAAAAAAAGAGAAGATGTGGTGGACAGCGTAGTGAATGATACAAAAGTTTCATCTGATTCTAAAGAAGTGACCAAGTCTTATCAAAAAGATGGTTCTATTGAGTTACGTAATCATAGCGCTAGAATAAATGCTATGATGGGTGCTGAACAATGGTCTGATGATATAAAGTTAACGGCGGGGTTACCTGGAAGTAAAAGTGATAAGTTGTATTCACAACCTGTTAGTGATTACTCTTCTGATGAAGGAAAAGGAAGAGCTATTCAAAAAACAATGAAACCATTAAATAGAAATGGTTCTTAATATTGACATTTATCATATTGATTATATAAATTAGATAAAAATTAGGATATTTTATTATATTAATCCTAATTTTTATTTTAGTATATTCATAAAATATTCTTGCATTGCATTGTTATTGTGCGATATAATATGTTTGTTATGAAAAGCGATGACTAGAAAGTAGTAATAGATCATATTTATTTTTAGAGAATTTGTCATTTTGGTGAAAGACAATAAATAAATACCTATGAATTCGTTCTAAGAGCTTTTAGTAAAATGCTAAACGAATAGTTCGCGTTAAGAACTTTGAGTGCATAGTATAAACTATGAATTAAGGTGGTAACACGGTTAGAATCGTCCTTTGATTTTAACTGTGTTTTATTTTTAGGAGATGAGAGAATGAAAGAAAAACAAGAAAAGATTAGAAGTGAATTTAGTAAAGATTTAGAAAGTGTTAAGACAACGGCTGATTTAAATGATTTACGTATTAAATATCTTGGAAAAAAAGGACTTATTACCGAACTTACGAAAAATATGCAAGAACTTTCCATTGATGAAAGAAAAGAAGTAGGTCGTATTTCTAATGATTTAAAAAATGAATTGACAGAAGAGATGACAAAGTTAGAAAGTTCATTAAAAGAAAAAGAATTAAATGCAAAACTAGCAAGTGAAAAGATCGATATTTCAATGCCTAGTACTAAGGTTAGTGTCGGTGGTGTTCACCCTTTAACAAAGATTTGTGATGAATTAGAAGAATTATTTATATCAATGGGATATGATGTCGTATCAGGTCCAGAAGTAGAAATAGATAAATATAATTTTGAAATGTTAAACTTGCCAAAAGATCATCCAGCAAGAGATGCGCAAGATTCTTTTTACATTACTGATGAAGAACTACTTAGAACACAAACTAGTGCTGTCCAAGTTCGAAGTATGTTAAAAAATCAAGAGAAAAAGCCATTTAAGATTGTTTGTCCAGGGAAGACTTATCGAAGAGATGCTGATGATGCAACGCATTCTCATCAATTCATGCAAATGGAAGGGTTAGTTGTTGGTGAAAATATTACTTTATCTGATTTAAAAGGAACTCTTGAAGAAATGGCTCGTAAAATGTTTGGACGTGACCGTGAAGTGCGTTTCCGTCCTAGTTTCTTTCCTTTTACCGAACCTAGTTATGAAGTTGATGTTTCTTGTATGAAATGTGGTGGTAAAGGATGTAACATTTGTAAAGGAACAGGATGGATCGAAGTTTTAGGTAGTGGTATGGTTCATCCTAATGTTTTAAACGGTTGTGGTTTCGATTCTAATAAGTTTACAGGATTTGCCTTTGGAATTGGAATTGAACGTATTGCTATGCTTAAATATGGAATAAATGATATTCGTGATTTCTATACTAATGATTTACGTTTCTTAAAGAACTATAATCGCATCGAAGGAGGAGATAAATAATGAAGTTGAGTCGTAATTTTTTAAATGATTATATTGATACATCTAATTACTCCGACTATGAGCTTGCTGAAGCAATGACAATGATTGGTAATGAATATGAAACAATTGAAAAATTGAGTAGTGCTACTAAAATTGTTGTTGGTTATGTTGAAGAGATTAAAGATCATCCTGATAGTGATCATCTCCATGTTTGTCAAGTAGAGATTGCTCCTGGTGAAGTTACCCAAATTGTGTGTGGGGCTCCAAACGTTGATAAAGGACAAAAAGTTTTGGTCTCTCTTCCAGGTGCTGTTCTTCCTGATGGTGAAATTAAAAAAAGTGTTATCCGTGGTGTCGAATCTAATGGTATGATTTGTAGTTTGACGGAACTTGGAGTAGATCCTAAGTATACTGGTGAAACGCGTGAAATGGGAATTTATGTTTTAGATAAAGATGCTCCTATTGGCGAAGATGGACTTAAATATTTAGGGTATGATGATACAACTATCGACTTTGAATTGACAGCTAATAGGGGAGACTTATTAAGTGTTCTTGGAATGGCTTATGAAATAGGGGCAATTACTGGTACTAAAGTTAAACTTCCTGAAACAAAAGTTAAAGAAGAAGTTGATGACATCAAAGACTATGTCAGTGTTAATGTCGAAACAGATAAATGTCCATTATATCTTGCCCGTTGTGTTAAAAACTTAAAAATAGGCGAAAGTCCTAATTGGTTAAAAGCAAGATTAATGGCTAGTGGTGTTCGTTCCATCAATAATGTCGTTGATATCTCAAACTATGTAATGTTGGAATATGGACAGCCTCTTCACTTCTTTGACCATCGTACGCTTGGAAATAAGATAATTGTTCGTCAAGCTGAAAAAGATGAAAAGATTGTTACTCTTGATGGTCAAGAACGTACTTTATCAGAACAAGATATTGTCATCGCTAACGAAGAAGGACCTGTTTGTCTTGCTGGGGTTATGGGTGGACTTAATTCCGAGGTTGAAGAAGATACAACCGAAGTTATTATTGAAAGTGCTATTTTCAATTCTAGCAATATTCGTCGTACTGCTAATAAGATTTTACGTAGTGAAGCAAGTAGTCGTTTTGAAAAAGGAATTGATCCAAAACGTACTTATATGGCTATTGATAGAGCTTGTTATCTATTAGAAAAATATGCTGGTGGTACCGTTGTTAAAGGACTACAAAAGTATGATACTATTGACTATAAAGAAAACATTATTGAAATAACTTTAGACGATGTAAATTCGCTTTTAGGTATAAAGTTTACTAATGACGATGTTTTAGATACTTTTAAAAAACTAAGTTTCGATGTCAAAGTAGAAAAAGATAAATTTATTGTTAATGTTCCTTCTCATCGTTTAGATATTCATATCAAAGAAGATTTAATTGAAGAGATAGGGCGTATTGAAGGAATTGATAAATTACCTTCTACTTTACCAGTAACAGCTAATACACCAGGTCATTATGAAGATAAATACTATTTTAATAAATTGGTAAGAGATCGTTTAACTTCTCTTGGTCTATATCAAGTAAAATGTTACACATTAACGGATATTAATAGTTTAAATCGTTTTACTAATGATCCAAAAGACTATATTACAATTGCTTCTCCAATGAGTGAAGATCGAAAGTATTTACGTACTGGTTTATTGCCATCACTTATTAATGTTGTCAATTATAATACAGCAAGAAAAAATAATGATATTATGATTTTTGAAGATAGTGATATTTATTACTTAGAAAATGGCGTAACTACGCAAAAGTCTTTAGTTAGTGGAATTCTTTGTGGTACTCTTATTAGTAATGACTGGCACAAGGATAAAATCGTCATTGATTTCTATACTATTAAAGGAATTCTAGAAAACTTGTTTGAATATTTAGGATTTACTAATCGTTATCATTTTGATACGGTTGATCTTCCAAAAGATTTTCATCCATATCAAAGTGCTAGAATTACTATTGACCGTGATGTCGTAGGTTACGTTGGTGTCGTCCATCCAAGTATTAGTAAAAATCGTCTTTATGCATTTGAACTAGATTTAGATAAATTATTCAATGTTAAAGTTCGTGGTATTAAGAATAAAGAAATTTCTAAGTATCCAACAGTTGTCAAAGATTTCGCATTTATTTTTGACCGTGATGTCGTAAGTAGTGATGTTTGTGAAGTAATCAAAAAAGCTTGTGGTCACATTCTTGACAAAGTTGAAATATTTGATTATTACGTTGGGGAAAATATTGGTAGTGATAAAAAGAGTATTGCCTTTAAGTTAACATTTATGGATCCAACACGTACGTTAAATGATGAAGAAGTAATGCAATTATTCAATAAAGCAATTGATTCTGTCAGCAGCAAATTTAATGCTATTCTAAGAGATAAGTAAAATTATCTCTTTTTTTCATTTTCCCTCTTTTAATTTATTTAAAAAAATGGTATATTTATAATCGAGGATGGTGTGATATGAAAAATATGAAAAAAACTGGTGTTTTAATTATACTAGTTGCTTTAGTTGCATTAGCTGGTGGTGGCTATTTTTTCTTAACTAAGAATGGAGATAACAAGGATACTCCAAAACAACAAGAAAATAATGAAAATAAGGAAGAAGAGATTAATAGCTCTGAATTCAAAGAAAAGACGATAAAAGAATATTCTGATTATACAAATTATGATTTAGCAATTAGTTCAGTAGCTTCAACAGGTGAAACTACTATCGAAGTAAATACAAACAATCATATTGATGTTAAAAATAATACTATTCAAACCGTTACAACATTATCTAATGGTACTATGAGTTATTATTACTATGACATTGCTAATAAATTAGAATATTATTCTTCAGATAATGTTAAATGGGAAAAGAATACTAATGCAGAAATGACTTTACCTGATTTTTCAAAAGTAATTGAGTATGTTAAGACTTTAGATAATGTTGCTATGATAGGTGGAAAAACATATCAATTTACTAGTAATATTGTCGAAGGTAATACTACTTTATCTAATGTCCTAATTAGTGTTACATTTACAAATGATGGATATATATCTAATATATCTTATGCAGTAACTGATGCCACTACTAATACTAATATTGCAACAAATTATACATTCTCTTCCTTTAATAAGGAAAGTGATGTAGTAGTTCCAACTGAAATAGTTAATGGTGCTACCCAAGGTGCTGCAACTAGTAAGATTGATTTCTTCAAATTAGCACAATAACAAAAAAGACCTAATCAAATGAACTGAACCCCAAAAGTTGGACAGTTTAATTATTTAAGGATTGTAACCTAAATTGAACAGGTGACAGTCCTTTTA